>NZ_PVWS01000002.1:0-224261 GCF_004126395.1 Roseovarius sp. A46
TCAAGAACCACAAGTGGACCAACATCAAGGACCAGGTGGACATGATCGAGATGCCCTCGGGCAACCGGATCATCCTTCTTTCCGAGGGGCGCCTGCTCAATCTTGGTAACGCCACCGGGCACCCGTCCTTCGTGATGTCGGCCTCGTTCACCAACCAGGTCCTGGCGCAGATCGAGCTTTGGACCAGGGGCGAGAATTACGGCAACGAGGTCTATGTCCTGCCCAAGCACCTCGATGAAAAGGTGGCGCGCCTGCACCTGGACCGCATCGGCGTCAAGCTGACCGAACTGCGCCCCGACCAAGCGGAGTATATCGGCGTGACGCCGCAAGGGCCGTTCAAGCCCGAGCATTACCGGTATTGACACGCGCCGCCAAGCGCGGAGAACTTTCCCTTTGTGCGCGCAAGATCAGCCGCTATCGTTCGCCAAGCGCCATTTTCGGGGCTTGGTGAAACGAGGTGCCGGTGCATCGGCCGGGAATTTGGGAGATTTTTGATGGGAAAACGTGACGATCTGATTGCACGCTATGCGGACGATCTGCGCAACAAGTGCGGAATGGAGCCCGACATTGACCTGCTCACCAAGGTGACAATCGGCTGCGGCCCGGCGATTTATGATGCCGACGCCGCGACGGTGGCGGCAGGGCAGCCCGGGGAGCTCGAAACCGTGAAAAACAATTTTCTCGTCAAGAAGCTGGGCCTCTCCGACACCCCCGCGCTGATGGACGCGATCAACCAGGTGCTGGAGACCTATGGCCGCTCCGAGCGCAACAAGTATCGCGCCGTGGTCTACTACATGCTGACCAAGCATTTCGGCAGGGAATCGGTCTACGGCTGACAGGCTGTCATTTCCGCGACAACGCCCGCCTCTCTTGGCGGGCGTTTGCGTGTCTGTTCAGGACGCGCTGCGCAGGTCGCCGGTATCAAGCACCGGCGAGGCGTCGATGTCATCGGCGTCGAGCATCGCCGCCACCCGTTCGAGCGACGCGATAAGTTGCGCCTGTTCCCAGTCCTCAAGCGTTTCGAACTTGCGCACGTAGCGTTGTTGCAGCGCGTCAGGCGCGAGGTTGATCGTGTCGTGCCCGCGCTCGGTGATGAGGATGTTGATCTGCCGCCGGTCGGCCTGTGATTTCTCGCGGGTGACCATGCCGTGCTTGACCAGCTTGTCGACCAGCGAGGTGACGGTCGCCTGGCTCACGCGCATCCGCCGGGCGATTTCGGTCGCGGTGCTGTGGCCGCGCTCGGCCACGATCTGGAGCACGCGGAACTGCACGGCGGTGAGTCCGGCGGCATTGGCCAGCTTGCGCCCATAAATCTCGGTGGCGCGCAGGATGCGCCGGAGCGCGATGAGGCTCTGATCGGTGCGATCCATGCGGTCTCTCCCGTTAATGGACGCGATGGTTGCAAAGCTGTCACTCAATTGCAAATTCTTCCCTCCTTCATCTTTCTCGCCTCGTTAGTCAAAAAAGCTAATCTTTTAAGCTCGGATTTCTTGGCTTTATCGGCATTTTTATGCAGAAAAATAACTATTTTGCGGATCAAGGTTGATTTCATAGGCTAAGCAATATAGTTAGTCAATCGAAACAACAGAGGGCCAATGATCCATGCGCCATGCAAGGGAAATTTTCGGGAAAGCCATGCCGTCGCTGCGCAAGCCCGCAGCCGAGGACGGGGCCGATATCTGGAGGCTCGTTCGCGCCTGCAAGCCGCTCGACGAGAATTCCATGTATTGCAACCTCGTGCAGTGCGATCATTTCCGCGACACCTGTATCGTCGCCGAGATGGATGGCGAGATCGTGGGCTGGGTCTCGGGCTACAAGCTGCCCCATGACCCCGAAACGCTATTCGTCTGGCAGGTCGCCGTGTCGGAAACGGCGCGCGGTACGGGGCTTGGCACGCTGATGCTGCGTGGCCTGTTGTCCCGCGATATCTGCAAGGGTGTGACCCGCGTGCAGACCACGATCACCCGCGACAACGCCGCGAGCTGGGCGCTGTTCCGCAAGTTCACCGAGATGAGCGATGCCGCGCTGTCGAGCGCGCCCTACTTCTCGAAGGACGATCATTTCGACGAGCTTCACGACACCGAGTACATGGTGACGATCTCGCTCAAGGCGCGGATGAAGAAGGCGGCCTGAAATCGGCCGCCGCCCGCGCCCCATACCCAATCACATGAAGGAACACGTTATGCCGACTGACAAGTCAGCCGATCTCGAAATCTATGCGCGCCGTGAATCGCAGGCGCGCAGCTATTGCCGCAGCTTCCCCACGTCCTTTGTCAAGGCGCAGGGGTCCGAGCTGACGGATGCGACGGGTCGCACCTATATCGACTTTCTCGCCGGGTGTTCGTCGCTCAACTACGGGCACAACGACCCCGACATGAAAGCCGCGCTGATCGAGCACATCACTGCCGACGGGATCACCCACGGCCTTGACATGCACAGCGGGGCCAAGGCCGATTTCCTGGGTGCGTTCGAGGAGATCATCCTCAAGCCTCGCGACATGGACTACAAGGTGATGATGACCGGCCCCACCGGTACCAATGCCGTCGAGGCGGCGATGAAGCTGGCGCGCAAGATCACCGGTCGCCGCAACATCATCGCGTTCACCAACGGGTTCCACGGTATGACCATGGGCGCGCTGGCAGCGACCGGCAACGCCGGCAAGCGTGCCGGTGCCGGGCCTGTCTCGCTCCATGATGTCACGCACATGCCCTACGAGGGCGCGTTCGGCGATGGCATGGACAGCCTGAAGATCATCGAGGAGATGCTCGGCAATCCGTCGAGCGGCGTCGACGCGCCCGCTGCCTTCATCATCGAGCCGGTGCAGGGCGAGGGCGGGCTCAACGCCGCCTCGACCGCCTTCATGCAGGGGGTGGCAAAGCTGGCGAAAGAGCATGGCGCGCTGTTCATTGTCGATGACATTCAGGCGGGCTGCGGTCGCACGGGGACGTTCTTCAGCTTCGAGGAGATGGGGATCGAGCCCGATCTCATCCCGATGGCCAAGAGCTTTTCGGGGATGGGCCTGCCCTTCGCCGCGCTGCTCATCAAGCCCGAGCACGATGTCTGGGGCCCGGCCGAGCATAACGGCACCTTCCGCGGCAACAACCATGCCTTTGTCACCGCGCGCGTGGCGCTGGAGAAATTCTGGAAGGACGATACGTTCCAGAAGGAGATCACCGCCAAGGCCGAGATGCTGCGCGACGCGCTCACCCGCATCGCAGACGGCATTCCCGGTTCCCGCCTCAAGGGGCGCGGCATGATGCAGGGCGTCGATGTCGGAAATGGCGATCTTGCGGGCGAGATTTGCGCGCGTGCCTTTGAAAAAGGTCTCATCATCGAGACATCGGGCGCGCATGACGAGGTGGTCAAGGTGCTTGCGCCGCTCACCACGCCCGAGGACACCTTTGCCCGCGGCCTCGACATCCTCGCCGAGGCCGTGCAGGTCGTGACCGAGACACAGAAAATCGCAGCGGAGTGACAAACATGATCGTGAGAGATTTCAACAAGATCGTCGAGGAAGAGCGCGACCGCGTCGTCTCGGATGCGCAATGGTCGAGCGTGCGGATGCTCCTGGCCGATGACGGGATGGGGTTTTCGTTCCACATCACGTTCCTCGAGCCAGGGTCGGAGCACACGTTCGAGTACAAGAACCATTTCGAGAGCGTCTACTGCGTGCAGGGCAAGGGCTCGATCACCGATCTGGCCACCGGCGAGACGCACGAGATCAAGCCCGGCGTGATGTATGCGCTCGATAAGCACGATCGCCACATCCTGCGCGCCGAGGAAGAGCTTGTCATGGCCTGCTGCTTCAATCCGCCGGTGACCGGCAAGGAAGTCCATCAGGAAGACGGCTCCTACGCGCTGGAAGACAGCTGAGAAAGGTCCGGGGCCACGCGCCCCGGAAAGAGGATATGAATTTTCCACAGCACACCGTCGAGAAGATCGGCGGCACATCCATGAGCCGCGTGGCCGAGTTGCTGGACACGCTATTCATCGGGAACCGCGAGGGCACATCGCTCTATCACCGGGTCTTCGTGGTCTCGGCCTTTGGCGGTATCACGAACAAGCTGCTGGAGCACAAGAAATCCGGCACGCCCGGTGTCTATGCGCGGTTTGCGAATGATGATGACGATCACGGCTGGCTCGACGCGCTGACCGAGGTGGGCCATGCCATGCGCGAGGCGCATACCGAGATTCTCGAGCACCCTGGCGATCGCACCATGGCCGACGAGTTCGTGCGTGAGCGGATCGAGGGCGCGCGCTCGTGCCTGTTCGACCTTCAACGGCTGTGCTCCTACGGGCATTTCCGGCTGGCCGATCACATGCTGGTCATCCGCGAATTGCTCTCGGGGCTGGGCGAGGCGCATTCCGCTTTCGTCACCACGCTGCTGTTGCAGCGCGCGGGCGTCAATGCGCGCTTCATCGACCTCAGCGGCTGGCGCGACGAGGCCGAGCACACCCTGTCCGAGCGCATCGCACAGGGGCTGGGCGATGTGGATCTTGCCACCGAGCTGCCCATCGTCACCGGCTATGCGCAATGCACCGAGGGACTGATGCGCGAATTCGACCGCGGCTATTCCGAGGTGACATTCGCCCGTATCGCCGCGTGGACGGGGGCGTCCGAAGCGATCATCCACAAGGAGTTCCATCTGTCCTCGGCCGATCCGAACCTCGTGGGCGAGGACGCCGTGCGCAAGCTGGGGCACACCAATTACGACGTGGCCGATCAGCTCTCGAACCTCGGGATGGAGGCAATCCACCCCAAGGCAGCCAAGACCCTGCGCCAGGCCGAGGTACCGCTGCGCGTGACCAACGCGTTCGACCCCGGCGATCCCGGCACGCTGATCGACGATCAGCCAGCCGACGAGGCGAATGTCGAGATCGTGACCGGCCTAAAGGTCGTGGCGCTGGAGCTGTTCGAGCAGGACATGGTGGGCGTAAAGGGCTATGACGCGGCCATTCTCGACGCGCTCAAGCGGCACAATGTCTGGATCGTGTCCAAGACCTCCAACGCCAACACGATCACCCACTACGTGCACGCATCGCTCAAGACGGTGCGACGCGTGGCGCGCGATCTCGAAGAGGTGTTCCCCTCGGCCAAGGTCTCGGCGCGCACGCTGTCGGTGGTGTCACCCATCGGGCGCAACCTTCAAGGGCTCAAGGTCCTGAGCCGCGGGTTGTCCGCGCTGGAGGAAGCGGGCATCGAAGTGATCGCCGCGCACCAGACGCCGCGTGGCGTGGACGTGCAATTCGTTCTCGGCTCCAAGGACATGGAACCGGCGATCACCGCGCTGCACCGGGTGCTGATCGAAGGTGCGGTGGCGCAATTCCCTAAAAAGGCCGCCTGAGCGCGGCAACCCGTCAATTTGAAACGAATGCGCGGCACTCCGGGTTTGGAGGGGCCGCGCGTTTGCGGTAAGGTCATCTTGTCAGGGCCAGGATGGCCGGGACCTTCCAAAGAGTTACACGTGTGGTGCGTAGGGAGCACGTGGGGTAGCGGGGGGTGTCGGCCAAAGGGGCAGGCGTCCCCCGTTTGGGTTGCGCCGCCGGGGGCTCGTCACTGCACCCGGATCACCGATTTGTCCACCAGCAGCACATAGCCGCGCCGGGCGATGTTCTTGACCAGCATCTCGCTCACAAGCTGATTGCCGAGCGCGTCGCGCAGCCGCTTGATCCGCGTGGCACCGGCGGCCTCTTCGCAGTCCTCGGGCCGCCGCCCCGAGATCATCGCCTCGATTTCCGCCCCGCTGAGCACATCGCCGTCGAGCCGCGCCTCGGCCAGAATGCTCAGCGTCTCGAGCGCGGCGTCGGTCAACTTGAAGCCCATGTCGTTGAGATAGACCGTCCGCTCGTCGCGGCTGATAAGCAGCGACGAGACTTGTATGCCCGTCCGCTCGATCTGTGCCATGCGGCGGTTGAGCGTGACCAGCATCACCAGGAACACCAGCGACGCCACCAGCAGCGCCGTGGAGAACACCAGCAACACAAAGATCACCATCCGGTAGCTGACAAGTGTCTCGGAAAAGGCGGTGCCCGATAGCGCGAGGATCTCCAGCAGCTTGATCTCGCCCTCGCCGGTCAGCGCGTCATTCTCGACGAAAATGCGCTCGACCCGCGCGTTGAACGCGTTGGCGTCGGGTAGGCTGAGAAACAGGAACACGGCCGCGAGCGTCAGGATCGCGACAATGACAATCACGCCGATCACCACGACGCGGGTGCTCGACCGGCGCATGTCTGCGGCGGATGTTCCCTGTCCGCGCGGCGTCATCATGCTCGCATGGTCACGTTATTTTTCCTTTTTCGACATGACCTTGAGCAAGGTCAGACCCTGTTTCGCCAGTTGCGCCCTCAGCGCCGCCTCGGCTGCCGAACAGGGTGCGTTGACCGTGGTTACGTCATAGAAAAGCTCGAACGGGTTTTCCCGCTTGGCCTTGTATTCGATCTGGCAAGCCGCCACCGCCGCCTCTGCAATGAGCGTGAAAGCGAGGGCCGGGGCGAGGGTGTGAATGATCCGTGTCATGGCGTCAAGATGCGCCAGCGCATGCGGCTATTCAATATCCCGTGACGCGAAATGACCCTGAAAACGCGCGTTATCCGATATCATGGGGACGATATTGCCTGTCCCTCGGGACCGGGCACATCTTTCGGGGCACGGCCTGCGGTCATGGCGGTCTGACACACCTCTCGCACCGCGCTGCCACGTAAACCTGAAAGGAGACACCATGTTTCGCAAGCTTCTCGTTCTCGCCTTCGGCATGGCCCTCGGTGTTGGCGGCGCGCAGGCGGCCACCGCCAACCCGGCCTTGCAGGGTGCCCCGGCCATCGGTGCAGAGGTGATGCTCGTCGGTCACCGTGCCCACCGCGGCCATGATGCCCGCGGATACCGGCGCGGCTATCGAGACGCCCGGCCCCGCTATCGCGGACGCGGCTACCACCGCCCTCGGCATGGATATTACCGGGCTTATCGGCACGGCCATCGCGGACGGTATCCGGTCTTTAGCCTACATGACAGCTATCGGCGTGGTCACGGATACGACGCGCGACAGAACCATCTGCGCGATCGCTACGGCAAGTGACGGAACCCGGGGCGTGCCCCGGCAACTCTGTCCCAGTTAAGTAAAGGATCAATCCCATGTTCACCAAGTTCACTGCAACCCTCATGGCCGGCGCTCTTGCGCTCGCCTCTGCGGCCGCCCCAACGGATGTGCGCGCCGGGAACGACACCGGCAAGATTATCGCGGGCCTCGCCGTCGGTGCGATCATCGGTGCGGCTATCGCCAACAACAACAAGAAGCGGAGAAACAACGACGGCTATGTCTCGCGTCGGAGCCATGACACCTATGAGCGCGCATACAGCCGGGATCGTCGCCGCGGCCACAACCGCGGACACAAGCGCCATGATGGCTACGGCCACCGGCGCGTCAACCTGCCGGGCGCCTGCCGCGTCCACAAGGGCCATCGGTCTGGCTATTCCGGGCGCTGCCTGAGCGGCTACAACTACAGCTATGCCGCGCTGCCCTCGGCCTGTGCCGTCCGCGTGGGCGGGCGTCACGGGACGATCTATCGCGACCGGTGCCTCAATCGGTACGGATACCACTGAACCGCAGGCCTTCGAGCAGGCACGCGGGGAGGGGCCAATGAGCCCCTCCCTTTGCATTCGTGGCAGGCCCGTGGCATCAGGGCGCATGACAGGCCCCGATTTCACGTACGAGAGCGCCGCGCGCGCCCTCGGTCATGCCCGCATCGCCGGGGTGGACGAGGTTGGGCGCGGCCCGCTCGCCGGGCCGGTGACAGCGGCGGCGGTGATCCTCGATCCGGGGGCCATCCCGGAGGGGCTGAACGACTCCAAGAAGCTGAGCGCGGCACGCCGCGAGGCGCTGACCGAGGCGATCCTCGCCTCGGCGCAGGTCTCGATTGCCCACGCTACCGTCGCCGAGATCGACGAGATCAACATCCTGCGCGCCGCGCATCTCGCGATGGAGCGGGCGGTCGCAGCGCTCGATCCTTCCCCCGACATGGCGCTCATCGACGGCAACATGCTGCCGCACGGCCTTGCGCTCCCGGCGCGGGCCATCGTCAAGGGCGATGCCGTCTCGCTGTCGATCGCGGCCGCGTCGATCGTGGCAAAAACCTGCCGTGATCGTCTCATGCGGGATTTGGCGCAACAGTTTCCCGGCTATGGGTGGGAGCGCAACGCCGGCTATCCGTCAAAAGCGCATCGCGCCGCGCTCCTAAATCTCGGGGTCACCCCTCACCATAGGCGTTCTTTCAAACCGGTGCACAATATCTTGTATCAAGAAAAATAACTAACCCCCTGATTCAAAAAAGAAATTGACCACGAATCGGCTTTGACTCATTCTTTTGCCAATGAGCAGAGCGCCAAAGGCGCCGGGAACAGAGGCAGAAAATGACAACCAAGACCAAGACCGGGCGCCCCGCCGCGCTCCCTCTCAACACGATTCTTGCCGGGGATTGTATCGAGGTGATGAATGGCCTGCCCGAGGCCAGCATCGACCTGATCTTTGCCGACCCGCCCTATAACCTGCAACTGCGCGGTGATCTCCACCGTCCCGACAACAGCCAGGTCGATGCGGTGGACGACGCGTGGGACAGCTTTGCCAGCTTCGCCGCCTATGACCGTTTCACGCAGCAATGGCTGGCGGCGGCACGGCGCATCCTCAAGCCCAACGGCGCGATCTGGGTGATCGGCTCGTATCACAACATCTTTCGCGTCGGCGCCGCGTTGCAGGATGCGGGCTTCTGGATCCTCAACGACGTGGTGTGGCGCAAGTCCAACCCGATGCCGAATTTCCGCGGCAAGCGGCTGACCAATGCGCACGAAACGATGATCTGGGCCAGCCGCGAGGAGGGCGCGAAATACACCTTCAATTACGAGGCGCTGAAATCGCTCAATGACGGCATCCAGATGCGCTCTGACTGGGTATTGCCCCTCTGCACCGGGCATGAGCGGCTCAAGGACGAGAACGGCGACAAGGCGCACCCCACGCAAAAGCCCGAGAGCCTGCTGCACCGCGTGCTCGTCGGCACCACCAGCCCCGGCGACGTGGTGCTCGACCCTTTCTTCGGCACCGGCACGACCGGGGCGGTGGCCCGGATGCTGGGCCGCGATTACATCGGGATCGAGCGCGAAGAGAGCTATCGCCGCGTGGCCGAGAAACGGCTCGCCAGTATCAGGAAGTACGACCGTGACGCGCTCCAGGTTTCCACGTCCAAGCGCGCCGAGCCGCGTGTGCCCTTTGGCCAGCTTGTCGAGAGGGGGATGCTGCGCCCCGGCGAGGTCCTGACCTCGATGAACGGCAAATCCGCCGCCAAGGTGCGCGCCGACGGCACGCTGGTGGCCGACGGGATCAACGGCTCGATCCACAAGGTGGGCGCGCATCTCGAGGGCGCGCCGTCCTGCAACGGCTGGACCTATTGGTGCTTTCGCCGCGAGGGCAAGACCGTGCCCATCGACGTGCTGCGCCAGCAGATCCGCGCCGAGATGGCCGACCGCCCGAACTGACACCCATACCGCCGGTGCCCGGGGCCTGACTTGGCCGGGCGCCCTTGCCTTGCCCCGCCCCTCGTGGCGGGGCGTTTTTCGGTCTCAATAGCCGCGTTCCGGATCGACAACGTTGAAAAGCGGCTCGCCCCGCCGCCAGTGCCCGAGATTGTCAAGAAACAGCTCGAAGGACCGCATCGCCCAGCCCTCCCAGACCGCCGAGCAATGCGGCGACAGGATCACCCTGTCCAGACCCCAGAGCGGGTGATCGCCGGGCAGCGGCTCGGTCTCGAACACGTCGAGCGCGGCGCCGCGCAAATGCCCCGTGCGCATGGTGTTCACGAGCGCCGCCCCGTCGAGCACGCCGCCGCGCGACACGTCGACGAGGATCGCATCCGGCTTCATCGCCACCAGCGACCGCGCGTTCACAAGGCCCCGCGTCCCGGACACAAGCGGCACCGACAGCACCACGATATCCGCCTTGCCCCACAGATCGGGCAACGCATCGGCGGGATGTACCTCGTCCACGTTCTCCGTCGGTTTCGGTCGGGCACGGGTGCCGATCACGTTGAGGCCGAACGCCTTGGCCCGCGCCGCCACCGCCTGACCGGTATGGCCCAGCCCCACGATCAGGAGGGTCTTGCCCTGAAGCGGCGTCATCAGCCGCGTGCTGTCCCAGTGCCGCGCTGTGCGGTCGGTGGCCATCCCGTCGATGTCGAGCGTGAAATGCAGCACCGACCCGAATACGTATTCGGCGATCATCGGCGCGGCGACCCCGGCGGCGTTGCTGACCGTCACGGCCTGCGCGTCCCACGGCGTCAGATGATCCACCCCGGCTCCGCCCACGGCGATCCAGCGCGGGCCGTGCGCGCCGAGCAACGCCTCGCGCGGATAGTCCGTGCGCCCGTGAAATGCGACGGAATAGACGATATCGGGCCGAAAATCGTCCAGTACCACATCAAGACCGTCATAGCCGTCATGCCCGCGCGCCTCGATCCCCGGCGCAGCCTCGGCCAGCCGTTCAAGCATCGGGGCGGGATCGCTGGTGTGGACGAGGATACGGGGGGCGTTGGTCATGGCCTGTCCGGTTCGGGGTATACGAGCCCGGCAAGCTGCGAGAATTTGGTACCATGGTCAAGCAGCCGCTCGTGCATTTCCCATAGAGCGCCGATCCGCGCCTCCGAGAGCGCACCCCCCGCCATCACCGACAGCTTGGCGCGGATATCGGCCTTGGGCATCGGTGCCTCCGGCCCGCCGCGCGCGTTGCAATCGCCCGAACGGACTACGCGTCCGTCGCGCAGCCGCACGGTCACGTCAGACCAGCGTCCCTCGGGAAAGCGCGCGGAATGGCGCGGCTCCTCGCGCACGGTGATGCCGGCGTGCATTTCCGCCACGCGCGGATCGCGTAACGCGTCCCCGGTTATCTCCGCCGGGCCGAGGCGGCCATGTACGACGTAGGCCGCCAGCGCGAATCCCAGCGAATACTGTGCCTCGCTCGTTGTCTCGGGCATCCCGGGAAAGAGGGCCGCGGATTGCGCGAAGGTGGCGACCTCCAGTGCCTCGATCTCCTCGGGTCTGACGCCCTCTTCCTCGACCAGCACCCGCAGGCATTCCAGCGCGCCATGCGCCCAGCGGCAGATCGGGTAGGGCTTGATATAATTGCGCATCACCGTCCAGTCCCGGCCCAGATCGGCCCAGACAGGCGCCACATTCGCCCCCTCCACGGTGATCGCCGGCACGCCGGTAAAGCCACGTTCAGCCTGTAACAGGGACGAAACGCCGACAAGGGCCCCCATGCCAGAGCCATCATGCAGCATCGTCGGGTTGGCGATCTCGCGCATCATCTGGCTACGCGGCCCGTGATACTCGGCGATGCCGAGCGCGTGGCGCAGCACATCCGCCGTATCCCCCCGCAGATGCGCCCCCAGCGCCGCCACGCCCAGCGCGTTCCACGCGCCGGAGGTGTGATAATCGCTCACCGTGGCATGCAGTGCGACGGCGGCGCGCGCGGCTACCTCGTAGCCCATCGCCAGCGCGGTGAGTGCCTGCCTGCCCGTCAAACCGGGGCGTTGCTCCGCAAAGGCGAAAAGCGCGGGCACCAGCGCGCAGCCGATATGCCCCTTGGTGGCGTTCAGCCCGTCATGCGCATCCAGATTGTCGATCTGTGTGGCCAGCGCCCAGGCTGCCCCCGGTATGGCACAGCGCCGCCCGTCAAAGAGCAGCGTCGCGCGGTGATCCTCGCGCACTGCCCCGTGGAAATCGCAGGCGAAGTCCCGTGCGATCCGCCCCACATCGAGCGATGCCGCCCCTGCCGCAACGCCCAGCGTGTCAACAAGCAGCACCGCCGTTCGTGCCAGCACCTCCTCGGGGACGGGCAACGCCACATTGAGCGCGAAGCGCGCGATGGGCGTGAATTGGTCGATATTGGCGGCATAGGACATGGGCGCATCTCCGAGGGATTGGCCATGCCCCATCCTGACCCCGGGAGCCGGCGGCGTGCGGCCGGTTTGCGACATATCCTGTCCCGCTTTCCCCCCTTGCGAGCGTCCGGTACCACTGTTACCTCTTGGGTAGCTCCGTTGGGGTGCCCGGGATGCACGGGCTGAGAGGCGATGCGCCAACCCATCGAACCTGATCCGGATGATACCGGCGTAGGGAACGGATATCAGCAAGCCCGAGCGCGCCCTGCATCCGTTCCCCGAAAACTTGAGGGAGACGCGCATGGCGGCGACCGCATTGACAATCGCAGGCTCCGACAGCGGTGGCGGCGCGGGGATTCAGGCCGATCTCAAGACATTCTCGGCGCTGGGCGTGTATGGCGCGAGCGTGATCACCGCCGTGACCGCGCAGAACACCTGTGCCGTGACCGATGTGCACCCGGTGCCGAACGCAACCGTGGCGGCGCAGATTGCGGCCGTTCTGGGCGATATCAGGATCGATTGCATCAAGATCGGGATGCTGGGCGATGTCGGGCTGATCGAGACGGTCACCGAGGCGCTAGCGGGCTATGACGGCCCGATCGTGCTCGACCCGGTGATGGTCGCCAAGTCCGGGGCGCGGCTCTTGCCCGAGGCGGCGCGCACAGCGCTGATCGCGCATCTGCTGCCGCGCGCTGACTTGCTGACACCCAACCTGCCCGAGGCGGCGGCGCTGTTGGGCTGTGCCGAGGCCATGAGCGATGCAGACATGCAGGCGCAGGGCACACGGTTATGCGGGATGGGCGCGGGTGCGGTGCTGATGAAGGGCGGTCATGGGCAGGGAGAGACCTGCACCGATTGGCTGATCGCCGATGAGGTGACGCGCCTCGACGCCCCCCGCATCGCTACGCGCAACACCCACGGCACCGGGTGCACCCTCTCTTCGGCCATCGCAGCGGGGCTGGCGCAGGGGCTGACCCTGCGCGAGGCGGTCGCGCGGGCGCATGGCTGGCTGCATCGGGCGATTCTTGCCGCCGACGCGCTGGAAGTCGGGCAAGGCCACGGCCCGGTACATCATTTTCACGAGGTCTGGACATGACCGACGCAATCACCATTCGCGGCGCGGGCATCGTGGGGCTCTGTGTGGCCACTGAACTCATGGCGCGGGGCGTCCACGTTACCCTTCGCGATCCCGCACCGGAACCCGGCGCGCATGGCTGCTCGTGGTGGGCGGGTGGCATGCTTGCGCCCTTCTGCGAGGGGATGACGGCAGAGGAGCCGGTGGTCCGCCTTGGCCAACAGGCCGCCGACTGGTGGGAAGCGCAGGGTGTCGAGGTAATTCGGCGCGGCTCACTCGTTGTCACGCTGCAACGCGACCGGCGCGAGCTGGATCAGTTCGCGCGGCGCACCGCCGGGCATCGGCTGGTGACCGGCGAGGATTTAGCCGCGTTAGAGCCGCATCTGGCCGACCGCCACGACCGCGCGCTCTATTTTCACGATGAGGCGCATATCGATCCGCGGGCCGCGCTCATGCACCTGCGCAAACGGCTACAAGAGGCGGGCGCGCGCTTTGAGCAAGACGCCGCCGCCCCCGATGGCCCGGTGATCGACTGTCGTGGCCTCGCGGCGCAGGACAGCCTGTCTGATCTGCGCGGCGTCAAAGGAGAGATGGTGGTGCTGCGCTCGGCGGATGTGACCCTGAATCGGCCCATCCGCCTTTTGCATCCGCGCTTTCCGCTCTACATCGTGCCGCGCGGCGATGGCGTGTTCATGCTGGGCGCGACGCAGATCGAGAGCGAGGAGCGCTGGCGCGCCTCGGCGCGCTCGGTGATGGAATTGCTCTCGGCCGCCTACGCCCTGCACCCCGCCTTCGGCGAGGCCGAGGTGATGGAGATCGGGGCCGACGCGCGCCCCGCTTTTCCCGACAACCTGCCGCGCATCACGCGCCAGGGGGACGCGATCCATGTCAACGGCCTTTTCCGTCACGGCTTTCTGTTATCGCCGGCCGTGGCGCGGATGGCCGCTGGGCTGGTGATGCGCGAAAATCAGAGACCGGAGTTCTACCATGAAGATCACGGTTAATGGCACGACGCAGGAGAGCGCGGCCACCACCCTCGACACGCTGCTGGATGAGCTGGGCTATGGCGCGGCCAAGGTGGCGACCGCGGTGAACCAGAGCTTCGTTCCGGCAGCGATGAGGCCGGAACACAGACTAGCTGATGGCGATCAGATCGAGATCGTTGCACCGCGACAAGGGGGCTGAGATGCCACGCTACTACGACACCGAGATCACCTCGCGCCTGATGCTCGGTACCGCGCAATACCCCTCGCCCGCCATCCTGGCCGAGGCATTCAAGCGCTCCGGTGCGGGCATCGCCACCGTCTCGGTCCGCCGCGAGGCGGGGGGCGAGCGCGCGGGACAGGCGTTCTGGGACATGATCGGTGATCTGGGCGCGCACGTCCTGCCCAACACCGCCGGCTGCCATTCGGTGCGTGAGGCGGTGACCACGGCGCAGATGGCGCGCGAGCTGTTTGACACCGACTGGATCAAGCTCGAGGTGATCGGTCATGCCGACACCTTGCAGCCGGACCCCTTCGGACTGGTAGAGGCGGCGCGCATCCTGACCGACGAGGGGTTCAAGGTGTTTCCCTATTGCACCGAGGATCTCGTGCTTTGCGAACGGCTGGTCGAGGCCGGGTGCCGGGTGCTGATGCCCTGGGGCGCGCCGATCGGCACCGGGCTGGGGCTCAACAATATCTACGGGTTGCGCAGCTTGCGTGCCCATTTCCCTGACCTGCCGCTGGTGATCGACGCAGGGCTGGGCCTGCCCTCTCAGGCGGCCCACGCGATGGAGCTGGGCTATGACGCGGTGCTGCTCAATACCGCCGTGGCCAAGGCGGGCGATCCGGTGGCGATGGCCGAGGGTTTCGCGCGCGCGCTGGAGGCCGGGCGGCTGGGGTTCGAGGCCGACCCGATGGAGCCGCGCGACATGGCCGCGCCGTCGACGCCGGTGCTGGGGAGGGCGTTCACCTGATGGCCCTGCCGCGCTTTTACCCGATCTTCGATGACGCGGACTGGCTTCGCCGCACCCTGCCGCTCGGTGTGAAGCTCGTGCAGTTGCGCATCAAGGATATGACCGGAGAAATGCTGAAACAGCAGATTGCGCAAGCACAGAGCCTGTGTCGGGAGAATCGCGCAATCCTCGTGGTCAACGACCACTGGCAGACGGCCATCGACCTGGGCTGCGACTGGGTGCATCTCGGGCAGGAGGATCTCGATACCGCCGACATCCCTGCCATCCGGCGGGCAGGGATCAAGATCGGGCTCAGCACCCATGACCATGCCGAACTGGATCGAGCCTTGTCGCACGATCCCGATTACGTCGCCCTTGGCCCCGTCTATCCCACCATCCTGAAGAAGATGAAATGGCACGAACAGGGGCTTTCGAGGGTTACCGAATGGAAGCGCCTGATCGGCGACATCCCCCTCGTCGCCATTGGCGGCATGTCGGTGGAGCGCGCGCCAGGCGCGCTCAACGCGGGGGCGGATGTGGTGTCTGCCGTGACGGATATCACGCTGAACGATGATCCCGTGGCGCGGGTACGGCAATGGATCGGGGCCACCACGTGACCCGCTACGCCCGTCAGATCGCCCTGCCCGAGTTCGGGGCAAAGGGGCAGGCGCGGGTCGGCGCGGCGCATGTGCTGGTGATAGGTGCGGGCGGGCTTGCCGCTCCGGTGCTGCAATACCTGGTGGGCGCAGGCGTGGGGCGGATCACGCTGATGGACGGCGACCGGGTCGCCTTGAGCAACCTGCACCGGCAGACCCTCTTTCGCATGGCCGATATTGGTCTGCAAAAGGCCACGACCGCCGCCGCGCACATGACCGCGCTTAACCCGGAGTGTACGATTTCCGCCTTAACAGAGCCGCTTGACCCACTGAACGCCCCTGGCCACGTGGCAACAGCGGACCTGGTGCTCGACTGTGCCGACAGCTTCGCGGCGAGCTACATCCTGTCCGACACCTGCCTCGCGCTAGGCACGCCGCTGATCAGCGCCTCGGTGGTGGGCACCTCCGGCTACGTTGGCGGGTTTTGCGGTGGCGCGCCGTCTTTGCGTGCGGTGTTCCCCGACCTGCCGGACCGGCTGGGCAGTTGCGATGCCGATGGCGTGCTCGGCCCCGCTGTCGGTGTCATCGGCAGTCTTCAGGCGCAGATGGCATTGACGATTCTGGCCGGAATAGAGCCACAACCACTCGGCCAACTGGTCACCTTCGAGGCCATCGGTCACCGCTTCGGCGGTTTCCGCTTCGACGGCGCGCCCGAGCCCGAAAGCGGCTTCGGCTTCATCACGCCTGCGCAGATCACGGACGACGACTGGCTCGTCGATCTGCGGGCGGAGGAGGAGAGCGGTCCCGCCTTGCCTGACGCCACGCGCCACAGCGTGCCTGATTTCGACACCCTCCACCCCAAAGGTACGCGCGCCGTGTTGGCCTGCCGATCCGGCCTGCGGTCGTGGCAGGCCGCGACGCGATTGCGCGGCCATTGGGACGGAGAGATTGCATTGATCGCTCTTGGCGACACCCCAGAGGAGAGAACCCCATGAGATACCTGACCCTGATCCTCGCGCTTCTGGCCGCCCCGGCCACGGCGCAGGACAAGATGACCCTGATCCTCGACTGGTTCGTGAACCCCGATCATGGGCCGATCATCCTCGCCGAGGAGCTTGGCTATTTCGACGAGGCCGGGCTGGAGGTCGAGGTGGTGGCCCCCGCCGATCCCTCCGACCCGCCCAAGATGGTCGCCGCCGGAAAGGCCGACCTAGCGATCGCCTATCAGCCGCAGCTTCACCTTCAGGTCGAAGAGGGGCTGCCGCTGCGCCGGGTGGGCACGCTCATCGCGACGCCGCTCAACTGCCTTTTGGTGCTGGAGGATGGACCCGTCAAATCCACCGCCGATCTCAAGGGCCGCAAGGTGGGCTTTTCCGTCGCCGGGGTCGAGGAGGCGCTGCTGTCGGCCATCCTCGCGCAACATGACCTGACCCTTGATGACATCGAGCTCGTCAGCGTCAACTGGTCGCTCTCGCCCTCGCTGATGTCGGGACAGGTGGATGCGGTGATCGGCGCCTACCGCAATTTCGAATTGAACCAGATGGAAATCGAGGGCGTGCCGGGGCGCTGCTTCTACGTGGAAGAAGAGGGGGTGCCCTCCTATGACGAGCTTATCTACGTGGCCAATCCCGAGACGATGAACGCGGACATGATCCGTCGCTTCCTGCACGCCACCGAGCGCGCGACGCAATACATCATGAACCACCCACAAGAAAGCTGGGAGATGTTCGCGGGCACCTCGACCGAGTTGCAGGACGAGCTGAACGAGAAGGCATGGGCCGATACCTATCCGCGCTTTGCCACCCGCCCCGCGGCGCTCGATCACGCGCGCTATCGCCGCTTCGAGCGCTTTCTGCTGGAGGCGGGCATGATCGAGACCGACACGCCCGTTTCGGGCCTCGCGCTGGACCTGAACGCGCGATGACCGAGGGCTACGGCATGACCTTCCCCCGCCTGCGCGATGCGGCGGGGGCGGTCTGGCGTGACTACACAGGCCACGCCTTTGTCGAGCGGCTACGCGACGCGAGCCTGCCGCGCGCGGCGTTTCTCGGCTACCTCGTGCAGGACTACATCTTCCTCGTCCATTTCGCGCGGGCCTGGGCGCTGGCCGTGACCAAGGCCGAAACGGTGGACGAGATGCGCACCTGCGCGGCCACCGTCGATGCGCTGGTCAATACCGAGATCGGCCTGCATGTCCGCACCTGCGGGGCCGAGGGGTTGTCGGAGGCCGACCTTATCGCCGCCGAGGAACACCCCGCCAACCTCGCCTATACCCGCTACGTGCTCGATGCCGGGCATTCGGGTGATTTTCTCGATCTGCTGGCGGCGCTGGCACCTTGCGTCATGGGCTATGGCGACATCGGCGCGCGGCTTGGGCAGGACGTGGCCGATGACCACCCTTATGCCGACTGGATCGCCACCTATGCCGGCGAGGAGTATCAACAGGTTTGCCGCGAGGTGGGGGCGCTCTTTGACGGGGCGGTGGCGCGCCGTCTTGGCCCGGCGCCCGAGACCACGCCGGGTTGGGACAGGCTCTGCCACCGCTTCATCACCGCGACCCGGCTGGAGGTCGGCTTCTGGGACATGGGGCTGTCCTTCGCGCGCTAGGCCCTCTTGCCCCGCCGCGGCCCGCCGCGTAGAACGCAGGCCGAGCCAAGACACGGAGCCCGAGCATGCTGGATCTCACCTATGACGCGCCGAAACCCAAGGTGATCGCCGGGGCCAAGCACGATTGGGAGCTGGTCATCGGCATGGAGGTGCACGCGCAGGTGGCATCAAACGCCAAGCTGTTTTCCGGCGCCTCCACCCAATTCGGGGCCGAGCCCAATTCCTGCGTCTCCTTCGTGGATGCGGCGATGCCCGGCATGCTGCCCGTCATCAACGAGTTTTGCGTAGAGCAGGCAGTGCGCACCGGGCTGGGGTTGAAGGCAAAGATCAACCTCTGGTCGGCCTTCGACCGCAAGAACTATTTCTACCCCGACCTGCCGCAGGGCTACCAGATCAGCCAGCTTTACCACCCGCTCGTGGGCGAGGGCGAAATCCTGGTGGACATGGAGCCGGGGGTCGCACGGCTTGTGCGAATCGAGCGCATCCACATGGAACAGGACGCGGGCAAGTCGATCCACGACATGGACCCGGCGATGTCCTTCGTCGATCTCAACCGCACCGGCGTCTGCCTGATGGAGATCGTCAGCCGCCCCGACATCCGCGGCCCCGAAGAGGCCGCGGCGTATGTCACCAAGCTGCGCCAGATTCTGCGCTACCTTGGCACCTGCGACGGAAATATGCAGAACGGCAACCTGCGGGCGGATGTGAACGTGTCTGTCTGCCGTCCGGGGCAGTACGAGAAATACCAGGAGACACAGGACTTCTCGCATCTCGGCACGCGCTGCGAGATCAAGAACATGAACTCCATGCGCTTTATCCAGATGGCCATCGACTACGAGGCGCGCCGCCAGATCGCGATTCTGGAATCGGGTGGCGAGGTGGTGCAGGAAACCCGTCTCTACGATCCTGACCGCAACGAGACCCGCTCCATGCGCTCCAAGGAAGAGGCGCATGATTACCGCTATTTCCCCGATCCCGACCTGCTTCCGCTGGAAATCGAGCAGGCTTGGGTGGACGAGATCGAGGCCAACCTGCCCGAATTGCCGGATGCCAAGAAGGCGCGGTTCGTGCTGGAGTTTGGCCTCAGCGAATACGACGCCAGCGTGCTGACCGCCGATCTCGCCAATGCCGGGTATTTCGAGGCGGTGGCGGCGGACGCGGGCGATGGCAAGCTGGCCGCGAATTGGGTCATCAACGAACTCTTTGGCAGGCTCAAGAAAGAGGATCATTCCATCGAGGAGAGCCCCGTCAGCCCGGCGCAACTCGCGGCCATCGTGCGGCTCATCAAGTCCGACGCCATTTCCGGCAAGATCGCCAAGGACCTCTTCGAGATCGTCTATACCGAGGGCGGTGACCCCGAAGAGATCGTCGAGGCGCGCGGCCTTCGCCAAGTGACGGATACCGGCGCCATCGAGCAGGCGGTGGACGAGATCATCGCCGCCAACCCCGCCCAGGTGGAAAAGGCACAAGCCAACCCCAAGCTCGCGGGCTGGTTCGTAGGCCAGGTGATGAAGGCGACCGGCGGCAAGGCCAATCCCAAGGCAGTGAACCAGATCGTGACGGCAAAGCTCGGTCTCTGATACGTCCCCAGGGCGCTTGGCGGCCGTATTTGTCTCGGTCCGCGCCGCCTCCTGCCTTCTCAAGCCCGAAGCGGATGTGTAAGACAACGGGGTACGAGCGATAGTGTAGCGGGCCTTACCGGGCAGGTGCGGACATCGGGGAGACAGGATTGTGAGAATCGCGATGATCGGCACGGGCTATGTCGGGCTCGTCTCCGGGGTGTGTTTTTCGGATTTCGGGCATGACGTGATCTGCGTGGACAAGCAGCCCGAAAAGATCGCGATGCTCGAACGCGGCGAGGTGCCGATCTACGAGCCGGGACTCGACGCGCTGATGGCCAGGAATGTCGAGGCGGGGCGGCTCTCCTTCACCACCGACCTCGCGGCGGCGGTGGACGGGGCCGACGCCGTCTTCATCGCCGTGGGCACGCCCACGCGCCGCGGCGACGGGCACGCCGATCTTACCTACGTCATGTCCGCCGCCGAAGAGGTGGCCCGCGCGCTGACCGGTTATGCCGTGATCGTCACGAAATCGACCGTGCCCGTGGGCACCAACCGCAAGGTCAAGCAGGCAGTGACCAAGGCCAACCCGAAGGCCGAGTTCGACGTGGCATCGAACCCGGAGTTTCTGCGCGAGGGCGCGGCGATCGAGGATTTCATGAAGCCTGATCGCGTGGTGGTGGGCGTGCAGTCGAGCCGCGCGCAGGAGGTGATGGCCGATGTCTACCGCCCGCTGTTCCTGCGCGAGTTTCCCATCGTCTACACCGATCTGGAATCGGCCGAGATGATCAAGTACGCGGCCAACGCCTTCCTCGCCACCAAGGTCAGCTTCGTCAACGAGATCGCCGCGCTGTGCGAGCGGGTGGGGGCGGATGTCAAGGAAGTGGCGCGGGGCATTGGCCTCGATGGCCGCATCGGCAACAAGTTCCTGCATGCCGGCCCCGGCTATGGCGGATCGTGCTTCCCCAAGGATACCACGGCGCTTGCGCGCATCGGGCAGGAGCATGCGGTGCCGCAAACCATCGTCGAGACGGTGATCCGCGTCAACGAGGGCGTCAAGGCGCGGATGATCGAGAAGCTGCGCGACCTCGTCGATGACAGCTTCAACGGCAAGGTGGTCGTCGTGCTGGGCGTGACCTTCAAGCCCAGCACCGACGATATGCGCGACGCGCCCAGCCTGACCATCGTGCCCGCACTGGTGGGTGGTGGGGCCAAGGTGCGCGTGGTCGATCCACAGGGCCGGCGCGAGGGCGAGGCGCTGCTGCCCGGGGTGGTCTGGTCGGAAGATCCCTACAAGGCCGCCAACAACGCCGATCTGCTGGTGATCCTCACCGAGTGGAACGAGTTCCGCGCGCTCGACCTGAAGAAGCTGGCAAAGAAGATGGCCACGCCCCGCATGGCCGATCTGCGAAATATCTATTCCGCGCGGGATGCCCGCCGCGCCGGATTCGAGCGGTATGAGGGGGTGGGGCGCTGATGCGCGTCTTCGTCACCGGCACCGCCGGCTTCATCGGGTTTCACCTCGCGCGCCTGCTTCTGGCCGAGGGGCACCAGGTCGCCGGCTTCGACGGGATGACGGATTACTACGATGTCCGCCTGAAACGGCGTCGCCACGCGATGCTGCACCAGACCCCCGGCTTTACCGCCACCGAGGCGATGCTCGAGGACGAGGCGGCGCTCTGCGCAGCGGTTTCGGCCTTTGCTCCCGATGTCATCGTGCATCTCGCCGCCCAGGCGGGGGTGCGCTACAGCCTTGAAAACCCGCGTGCCTATGTTGATGCCAATGTCGTCGGCACGCTCAACGTGATGGAGGCCGCGCACGCCGCCCGGGTGCGGCACCTTCTGATGGCCTCGACCTCCTCGGTCTATGGCGCCAACGAGGACATGCCCTTTGACGAGCGGCAGAAGGCCGACACGCAACTCACCATCTACGCCGCCACCAAGAAGGCGAACGAATCGATGGGCCATGCCTGGGCGCATATCCACGGGCTGCCGGTCACGATGTTTCGATTCTTCACCGTTTATGGCCCCTGGGGCCGTCCCGACATGGCGTTGTTCAAGTTCACCAGGGGCATTCTCGAGGGCACGCCCATCGACATCTACAACAACGGCGAGATGTGGCGCGACTTCACCTATATCGACGATCTCGTGCGCGCCATACGGCTGCTTGTCGATGTCGTGCCCGGCGGCCCCGAGACGGCGGTGGACGGCGATAGCCTCAGTCCCGCCGCGCCCTTCCGCGTGGTCAATATCGGCAATTCCGACACGGTGCGCCTGCTGGATTTCATCGACGCCATCGAGGCAGAAACCGGGCGCGCGGCGATCCGCAACTACATGCCCATGCAGACAGGCGACGTGCCCACCACATGGGCCGACGCGACGCTGTTGCAAACCCTCACCGGTTACCGGCCCCGGACACCGTTTCGCGAGGGTGTGCGCCGGTTTGTCGAATGGTATCGCGACTATCACGACATTTGAGACCCGCAGCGCGGTCAGGCGCCGTCATGCCGGTCGCTCGCGCGCGCCGGATCGGGCGGGTCAAAGCTCACCCGGTCGCCGAAACACAGCGCCAGATCGGTTTGCTGCATCACCCAATCGGTTTCGAGCGTGATCTCGGCGTCGTCGGTCCAGACCGCATTGCCCTGCCGCGCCATCCATTCGCCCGGCGGTCCGAGCGTCGAGGCGCGATGCGTGACGTTCCAGATGAAGTAATGGTGCGGCACGATCACCTTGGGCTGCAGGCGCTCGCGCAGCGTCTCGATCTGCTCGTACCCCAGCACGTGCTGCGAGCCGTCGATGGGCAGAAGCGCCACATCGACATGGCCCAGCCGGTCCCAGACCTCGCGCGGAGGATCAGGGCGGTTGTCACCCCAGTGCAGAATGCGCAAACCCCCAGTCTCGATCAGTAGTAGCGTATTGTCGAACGAGCGCCAGTTATCAGGCGGCAGCGTCTCCATCGGGGTGAGCTTGCGGGTGAGCCCGGCCCAGTCCACATCCGCGTGCGAGGTGTCCGACACGTGCTTGTCGGCAATGCCGGTGATCGCCACGTCGGCGAATTCATAGCGCCCGATGAGCCGGTCGAGAAGCGTGCTCGCGTGCAGGCGGTGCAGACAGTCATGATCGAAATGGGCGTGTGTCGAGAGGCCGATATCGACCTCGATTTCGGGAAACTCGCACAGGTACCAGTTCCACGTGCCCCAGGGCGGGTTGCGCCACGGGTCGATCATCAGCCTAAGCCCCGAGGGCGCGGTAATGCGAAAGGCCGAGCCGCCGAAATACGCCAGCCGCACCGGCCCCCCGGCGGGTGCATCGCGTTGCAGGTCGATCATGCGGTTGTTGTTCTCGCTCTGCTTCCAGGCCCAGAGCCCGTCGTTCAGCCGCTCGGTCATCGCGGTCCTCCCTGTTGCCGCCGCCGTTCAGGCGAGCATCTGCTCGACGCCGTCCTCCGTTTCGATCTGGAGCGAATCGTTGACCCGGTTGAAGAAACCGCACAGCGCGATGCGCAACGTCAGCTCCACGATCTGCTCCTCGGTGAAGTGGCGCTTAAGTTCGTCGAAAATCGCGTCCTTCATGTAGTTGAAATTGCTGGTCACCTGCACGGCATAGTCGCGCACGAGGATATCGACCGCGTCGAACCCCTCGGGGCTGTCGGCGAGAATATCCTCCACCGCCGCCGCGCTCAGCCCGTGCGACACGGCGCGCGGCGCGTGGTGGCCGATGCAATACTCGCACGCGTTGATGGTCGAGACGGTCACCAGCGCGATTTCCAGGTAGCGCTTGGGCAGCACCGCCTCGTCATGCAGCTCCAGCAACAGCCCCATGATGTGCTTGACCGCCGGGGGGCGGTGGGCAAACACCTTCACCTGGTTGAGAAACGGGCCGTATTCGCGCGCGTAACGCTCGTAAACGGGCCGGACCTCCTCGGGAACCTCGTCGATCCCGACATCTCTGACACGGGCCATGTTACCTCCGTTCTGGCTGTGAGAGGGGCCGTGGCCCCCTCCCGTTGGGTTTCAGAATTCGAGACGTTGCAGGACCACATCCTGCCCGCCCCGGATTTCCGAGAGCTGGAAATCGCGCCCGAGCACCATGCCCTCCTCGTTGAATTCGAGGCTGCCGGACGCACCCGAATAGTTGATCTCCTCGCCCGCGCGCAGCGCCTCCAGCCCGTCGGCCACGTTGTAAACGGTGGTCTTGCCCTCGCCGGTGGTCACGTCCCAGATGGCCTGCGCCACGGCGGCGCTGTCGGTCGTGCCGGCCTTCTCGATGGCCAGCAGAAGCGCCGACATCTGGTCGCGCCCGGCGGTGCCGAACGGGTGCTGCACCGAGCCGGTATCCTCCAGCCCCACCTCATCCAGATATTGCTTGTAGGCGGGTGAGGAAAGTGCCGGGACCGGGAAGCCGTGAATCACCCCGTCGCCCGCCGCGCCCACGGTGTTCTTGAACTGCGTTCCGGTGGACAGCGAGGTGGTGATGACGACGCCCTCGTATCCCTGCCGGTAAAGCTCTTTATAAACGGCGGTAAAATCGGTGACGTAGGACGGAATGAACACCGCCTCCGGCGATTTTTCGATCAGTTGCGTCACCTCCGAGCGGTAGGAGGATTGCCCGGCATTGTAGTAGAACGGCTCCTGCACGATCGCGTCCTGCCCCACCTTCTCGATGAAGCCGTCCATCATCGAGCGCGTGAAGTCGTTGTTGAGCGCCATCAGCGCATAACTGTCGATGCCACGGCTCAGCACCAGGTCGGCGATGGCGCGGCCCCAGATCGGCGACAGCGGCTGAAAGTTGAACACAAGCCCCTTCTCGTCGGCCACCGGGATGTCAGAGCTTGACGAGGTGCACATCTGGATCACCCCCGCGCTTTGGCACTTGGGCATGATCCCCAGCGTCACCGAGGATGACCATGTACCGATGATCCCCAGCACTCCGTTGACGTTGATGAGCTTGTCCGCGGCGCGCACCGCTGTTTCCGGGTTGGTCTCCGAGTTCTCCTGGTAGAGCCGGATCTGCCGGCCGAGAACGCCGCCTGCGGCGTTCACCGCTTCGGCCACCCGCTTGTGCGAGGCGGTGATGTTGGGGCCGAACGGGCCGCCGCCGCCGGTGTTGGGCGTCAGCGATCCGATGGCGATATCGCTGTCCTGCGCGCGCAGGATCGACGGCGTCGCAAGCGCGGCCACGCCGCTGGCGAGCAAGGTTCGTCTTGTCCATTCGCTTGTCATGTCAGTCTCCTTGTTGGTTTGAGGTCGGGCGCCTTCTGTCGGGCGCTTCAGTCGGAAGGGGCCTTGAATTTCCGTTCCGGCAGCAATCCGCGCGGGCGCAGCCGTAGCGTCACGATGAGCAGGAGCCCGATGGCGATGATTCGCAGCGCCGACATCTTCTCGGCGTCGAGCGCATCGGTGAAATCGCCGACGAAGCGGGTTCCTTCCAGGAACACCATCACCGCCCCCGCGCCGAGCAATATGCCGCGATTGTTGCCCGCACCGCCGACGATCACCGACATCCAGATGAACATCGCCACCACGGGCATGAACACCTCGGGGCTGATATTCTGCACGTAATGGGCATAAAGCGCCCCGGCGAGGCCCATGAAGAACCCGCCCACCGCAAAGATCTGCACCCGGTGCAACAGCACGTTCTTGCCCAGCACCTCGGCCACCACGTCATCCTCGCGGATCGCGCGCAGCGTGCGGCCCATCGGTGCGCGCCGGATCGCCTCGCAGACCGCATAAGTCAGCAGCACGCAGGCCGCGACGAGGCCGAGATAAAAGAGCGGGTAAAGGTCGGGGCCGATGATTTCGCCGAAAGGCCGCGCCTCGATCCGCAATCCGCGCGGGCCTTCGGTGATCTGATCCTCGTTGAGCACGATCAACCGGATCACCTCGCCCACGCCCAGCGTCACGATGGCGAGGAAATCCTCGCGCAATCGCACCGACAACAGCGCCACCACCGCCCCCATACCCAGCCCCGCAAGACAGGCCGCCGGAATCGCGAGGCCCACCGGCACGCCCAGCTTCACCGCCAGCAGACCCGAGGTATAGGCCCCCAGCGCGTAGAACCCGGCAATGCCGAAATTGACCATCCCGGTGATGCCCCATTGCAGGTTGAGCGCCAGCGCGAGGATCATGAAGAACCCCGCATAGGTGCCCATGGAGACGAGATACGCGCTCATTTCTTGATCTCCGCCGTCCCGAACAGCCCCTGCGGGCGCACCAGCAACAGCACCGCGATGATGACGAAGCCCACCGCGATCTTGTAGGTCGAGGGCAGCACGAGGATCGTGGCCTCCTCCGCCAGCCCGACCAGCACCGCGCCCAGGATCGCGCCATAGGGCGAGCCGATGCCGCCGAGGATCGCGGCGGCGAAAATTGGGATCGTGAGGTTCCAGCCCACCAGCGGCTCGATCACCAGATCGAGCCCGGCAAACACCCCCGTCAGCCCGAACAGCGCCCCGCAGATGGCGGTGGTAAAGGCCGTGACGCGGCCTGCGTTCACCCCCCGGATCGCCGCCAGCATCGGGTTGTCGGCCACCGCCCGCATTGCCCGACCGATGCGGGTATGCGCCAGCAGCAGATGCAGCATGACACCGATGGCAAGGCTCCAGCCGATGATCTCTACCTGTTCGGGGGTGATGTGCGCGCCGAATACCTTCCACGGGCGTTGCAGTGGGATGTCAAAGCCGCGCACATCCGCCGAATAAAACAGCCGGACCACGTTCTCGAGGATCAGCGTCACCGCGATCGACACCACCAGAAGCGTGATCGCTGACTGTCCCTCCATCGGGCGGAACACCAGCACATGCGCACCCCAGACCACCAGCGCGGTCACCGCCATCGCCCCCGCCGCCGCCAGCGGCAAGGGCAGGCCCAGCGGGACGTTGAGCGTGAAGGCGGCAAAGGCCCCGACCGTGATGTAGCCGCCGATCGCGAAATTCGGAAAGCGCAGGATCCCGAACAGCAGCGAAAAGGCCATCGCTGGCGGCGCGATGAGGGCAGCATTGACCAGCGCGTTGACGATCATCTGAAGGCTCATGCCCGTGTCCCCAGGTAGAGTTCCGATACTTCGCTCGAGTCCAGCAGCGCCCCGGCCGTCCCTTCAAGCGCGACGCGCCCCGCTGCCATCACGATCCCGCGATGCGCGACTCGCAGCCCCTCGATGGCGTTCTGTTCCACCATCAGGATCGCCACACCGTCGGCGTTGACGCGGCGCACGATGTCGAACATATGCCGCACCATCAGCGGCGACAGCCCCGCCGACGGCTCATCGAGCAGCAGCACCCGCGGCTCCAGCATCATCGCCATGCCAAAGGCCACCATCTGCCGCTGCCCGCCTGACAGATTGCCCGCGCGCACCCGGCGCAGCGGCTCTAGATCCGGGAACATCCCGTAGACCCGCGCGCAGGCGGCCTCGGCCCGGCCCGGATCGGTCCATGCACCCATGGTCAGGTTCTCGTGCGTGGTGAGTTGGCGGAAGACGTTGGCCTCTTGCGGCACATAGGCCATACCCGATCGCGCGATGCGCGGCGCAGGAAGCCCGGCGATCTCGTGCCCGGCGATCCGAACGTTTCCCGACATGGGGCGCACCACTCCGGCAATGGTCTTGAGCAGGGTCGATTTCCCCGCGCCGTTCGGCCCGATCACGCAGGTGATCTCGCCTTCGGCCAGTGCGAGCGACACGTCCTGGCAGATCACCGCCTTGCCATAGCCTGACGTCAGGCTCTCTGCTGCAAGCACCGTTTCAGGCATCGGCGACCCTCCCGAGATAGGCCTCGATCACCTCTGGGTGGCGGCGCAACTCGTCGAAACTGCCCGTGGTCAGCAGGCTGCCCTGCGTCATCACCACCACCGGGTCGCAAAGCTGCGCGATCATGTCCATGTCATGCTCGACAATGAGAAAGGTCTTTCCGTGCTCGCGGTTGAGTCGACGGATCATCTCGGTCAGCGTGTTCATCAGCGCCGGGTTCACCCCCGCCCCCGGCTCGTCGAGCAGGATCAGGTCGCAGTCGATCATCAGCGTTCGGGCGAGTTCCAGCAGCTTCTTCTGCCCGCCGGACAGGTCGCCGGCGTAATCGTCGCGCAGATGCGTCAGCGTGGCGATTTCCATCACCTCGCAGGCGCGGCGATACACCTCCGCCTCCTGCGCGCGCACTGCGCCGGGGCGCAGGAAGATCGGCCAGAACCGCTCGCCAAGCTGCGCCTGCGGTGCCAGCATCAGGTTTTCCAGCACGGTCATGCGCTGAAACTCGCGGGCAAGCTGGAACGTGCGGATCAGACCCAGCCGCGCCCGCCGCCACGGGGCCAGCCGGGTGATGTCCTGCCCCTTCAGGCGCACCTCCCCCGCATCCGCGCGGATGACGCCGCTCAGCAGGTTGAACAGGGTCGATTTCCCCGCGCCGTTGGGGCCGATGAGGCCGGTGATCGTGCCCCGTTCCACGTCGAGCGACATGTCGCGCACGGCCTGCACGCCGCCAAAGCTGCGGCTCATGCCGTGCGCTTCGAGCAGGGGGCTCATGGGCTGAATCCCGTGCTTACGCGTGTGCGGATCACCTCGGCCAGCAGCGCTAGCGCCGCCCGCGCCCTTGCCGGGTCGGGCTCGATCATCTGCCCCACGCGCAGCCCGCGCAGCGAAGATGTCACCACCAGCATCAGCGTCTCGGCCTCCTCCGGGGTCAGCCCGGAATCGCCGAACACCTCGCGCGCGGTGCGGCGATAGCTGGAGAACATGCGCCGCATCCAGCCCTCGACATGCTGGCGCAGGTCCGCATCACCGCGCGAGGCAGTCATCATGTCGATGGTGACCGACACGTAGGTATCCGTCATCAACCCGGTCCAGGAGCGTTCGATGAATTCTTCCGCCGTCAGCCCCCCGGCGCGATGATCGGCCCGAATCGCGGCTGCGGCCTCCACCACCGAGGCCCACATCCCGCCGGTCGCCCGCTTCACGAGGTCGGCCCGCGTGTCGAAATGGTGCAGGATCGCCCCGCGCGATATTTCCGCTCGCCGCGCGATCATCGTCGTGGTGAGGTTGGCATAGCCCACTTCAGCGATGAGCGAGATGGTGGCGTTGCACAGCTTCTCTATGGTGGCGGCAGAGCGCTCGTCCTGCGTCCGGCGGCGTGGCGGCCCGGCGCCCTCGGCCTCGGTGTTGTCGTGCTGTCCCATCATCACGTACCCCTTGGCCCGAGCACAGCACAGGTAAGCCACTTTGGCAACAAACAATCATGACTGTATGTAAATTTCCTCCACCAATCCGACACCACTTGCCCGGTTTCAGGGCATCTTACGTCAGCCGCCCGCGCTGCTGCGTTGGCGCCACGCCATAGGCGGCCCGGTAGACCCGCGAGAAATGGCCCGAGCTTTCGAATCCACAGGCGAGCGCGATATCGATCACCGGCGCCTCGGTCTGGATGAGCAGGTTCCGCGCGCGATCGAGCCGCAGATCCATGAAGTACTTCTTGGGCGAGGTATTGAGAAACTTCCCGAACAGCCGCTCCAACTGACGCGTTGAAATGCCGATCTCCGCGGCGATCTGCGCAGGGCTCATCGGATCCTCGATCGTCTCGCGCATCCGTTCGATGGCACGGGTGAGATGTGCATTGCGAATACCGTTTCGCGATTGCAGTGACACGCGCTGCGCCGCCGTCGCCTCGCGCGCGGCGCTATAGACCATCTGGTCGGCCACCGCCATCGACAGGTCATGGCCGTGGTCGCGCTCGATCAGGTGCAGCATCAGGTCCGCCGTTGCCGTCCCGCCAGAGGCGGTGAGGTGCCGCTCATCGGCGACGAACACGTTGCGCACGAGGTTCACCTCGGGAAACCGCTCCATGAAGCTGTCATGAAATTCCCAGTGGATCGCCGCCTTCATCCCGTTGAGAAACCCGTCTTCGGCCAGCACCCACGCCCCCGAACACAGCGCCCCGATGGGCGTGCCGTGGCGCGCCTCGCGCCGCAGCATGTTCAGCAGCGGGCGGGTGACGTGCTGCCGCATGTTGATCCCCGACAGGATGAACAGCCGGTCGCACACGGGCAGCTTGTCGAGTCCGTGATGCACCAGCGTCACCGACCGGTTGGAGCAGGTCGCGCTCTGCCCGTCCTCGGAGGCGAAGGACCAGCGATAGAGCGTCTCGCCGCTCAGCAGGTTGGCGATGCGCAACGGCTCGACGGCGCAGGCAAACGCGAGGTGCGAAAAGTCCTCGACGAGGACAAAGACGAAGTGCTGCGGCTTCTTCATGGCGGGTCCATCGGCGGGCGGCATCCTGATCGGTAGCAAACTAACGCGAGTCAGAATTTATCCATTGCGTATACAATTTGTATTATATAGAAGGCAAGCGATAATTCACCATGAAGGAGGCCCAAGAATGGCCGCCAGGGACCGCAAGACCGCGCTTTCGACGCATCTCAAACACGCGATTCTCACCACCGCGCTGCGCCCCGGTGCCGATCTCGACGAGGCCGCTATCTGCGCCGAGTTCGACCTGTCGCGCACCCCTGTGCGCGAGGTGTTCCGCGAATTGGCGGGGCTGGGCTATGTCGACCTGCGCGACAATCGCGGCCCGCGCGTGTCGGACCTGTCGCACACCACCCTGCGTGATTTCTTCCTCGCCGCGCCGATGATCTACGGCGCGATCCTGCGGCTCGCAGCGCAGAACGCCACCGACATGCAGATCGCCGCCCTGCGCGCCGCGCAAGAAACGTTCCGCGCCGCGCTGCGCGCCGGCTCCACCCCCGACCGCACGCTTGCCAACAACCGCTTTCACGAGATCACCGGCGAGATGGCGGGCAATATCTACCTCTTGCCCTCTTTCCACCGCCTGCTGATCGACCACGCGCGCATTTCCATGACCTTCTACCGCGCCGATACCGCCGACATGGTCGGCAACGTGGCCGAGGCCAGCCGCCAGCACGACGCCATCATCGACGCCATCGCCGACCGTGACGAGGCCGCGGCGGCCGGGCTGGCCGAGGATCACTGGAACCTCTCGCGCCACCAGATCGAACGTTTCGTGATGCCTGCCGCCATCGACGTGCCGATGGGGCGTCTCACCCGCTCCAGCCCCGCATGAGGACCGCCATGACCCCGATCTTCCGCTTCGACGGCATCTATACCCCCGTCATCACCCCCTATCACCCTGACGGCACGGTGAATCGCGACGCATTAGGCGAGGTGATCGAGCACCTGATCGGCAGCGGCGTGCACGGCCTCGTCACCGGCGGTTCCACCGGCGAGAACTATGCCCAGACCGTGGCCGAGCGGGTGGAGCTTGCGCGGCTGACCCATGATATGATCAAGGGCCGCGTGCCGCTGGTGATGGGCACCGGCGCGATGCTGACCAGCGATTCCATCGCGCTGGCCGAGGCCGCCCGCGAGATCGGCGCCGATGCCATCCTGCTGGCCTCGCCCCCCTATGCTGTGCCCACGGATCGGGAAAATGCTCTCAACGCGCTCGCCATCGACCGGGCGGCGGGCCTGCCGGTGATGCTCTACAATTACCCCGGCCGCACTGGCACGATGATGGGCGAGGAGTTTCTCGACCGGGTCGGTCGCAGCCGCAATTTCTGCGGCATCAAGGAAAGCTCGGGCGATATCAACCGCGTCCACCTGCTGGCCCGCGATTACCCCCATATCCAGATGGGGTGCGGTATGGACGATCAGGCGCTCGAATTCTTTGCCTGGGGCGCGCCGTTCTGGGTTTGCGGCGGCTCCAACTTCCTGCCCGTCGAGCATATCGCGCTCTACAACGCCTGCGTGGTCGAGGGTGATTTCGCCAAGGGGCGGCGCATCATGTCGGCGATGCTGCCGCTGATGCGGGTGCTGGAGCAGGGCGGCAAGTTCATCCAGACGATCAAGCACGGCGTGACCATGACCGGCATCGACGCAGGCGCCGTGCGCCCGCCCCTCAAGGGGCTGAACAAGGACGACAAGCGCGCATTGGAACAGGTGGTGCGCGTTCTGAAAACCACCATCGCAACCATCACGGCGGAGGGCTGAGACATGGGCCAACTGACACGCGACGAATATGCGGCCATTGCCGCGACGCTCGACCTGCCCACCGGGGCGTTTATCGACGGCGGCTACCGCCCGGCGATCGCGGGCAAGACGTTTGCCACGCTGAACCCCGCCACCGGCGAGACGCTGGCCGAGGTGGCCGCCTGCGGTGCCGACGATGTTGATTTCGCGGTGGTGAAGGCGCGCGAGGCGTTTGACGATGGCCGCTGGTCGCGCCTGCACCCCTCCGCGCGCAAGGACGTGCTCATCCGCCTCGCCAAGCTGATGACCCGAAATTCGCGCGAACTGGCGGTGATGGAAAGCCTCGACGCGGGCAAGACCATCTATGATTGCGAGACCGTCGATGTCCCCGAGACCATCCATTGCCTCAAATGGCACGCCGAGGCGATCGACAAGATTTACGATCAGGTCGCCCCCGCCTCGGACGATCACATCGCCATGATCCTGCGCGAGCCCATCGGCGTGGTGGGCCTCGTCCTGCCGTGGAATTTCCCGCTCCTGATGCTCGCGTGGAAAATCGGCCCGGCGCTGGCGGCGGGCTGTTCGGTGATCGTGAAACCGGCGGAGGAAACCAGCCTCACCGCCCTGCGCGTGGCCGAACTGGCGCATGAGGCAGGGCTGCCGCGCGGCGTGCTCAATGTGTTGCCGGGTGGCGGGCCCGAGGTGGGCGAACCCCTGGGCCGCCACATGGACGTGGACATGGTCAGCTTCACCGGCTCTACCGTCACCGGCAAACGGTTCCTGGGCTATTCGGCTGAGTCGAACGCCAAGGAAATCGTCCTCGAGATGGGCGGCAAGAACCCCGCCATCGTCATGGACGACGCCGAGAACCTCGACCGCGTCGCCGCGCATATCGTGCAGGGCGCGTTCTGGAACATGGGCGAGAACTGTTCCGCCACCTCGCGCCTCATCGTGCATCGCGACGTCAAGGAGGCGCTGCTCGCGCGGATCGAGGCCCACGCCCGCGAATGGGTGGTGGGCGACCCGCTCGATCCCGAAACGCGCGTAGGTGCACTGGTAAGCGAGGCGCATTTCACCAAGGTCTGCGGCTATCTCGATCAGGCGGAGAACATCGTTTTCGGCGGCAAGGCCGAAAAAGGTTTCGTCGAACCCACGGTCGTGGCGCTGCCCGGCAACGACCACCCGCTGGCGCGCGAGGAAATCTTCGGCCCCATCCTGAGCGTGATCGAGGTAAGCAGCTTCGACGAGGCCATCGCGGTCGCCAATGACACCGATTACGGCCTGTGCGCGTCGCTCTTTACCGCCAATGCCAAGCGGGCCATCCGCGGTGCGCGGATGCTGCGGGCGGGCACGGTCACGGTCAACAGCTTCGGCGAGGGCGACATCTCCACGCCGTTTGGTGGGTACAAGCAATCGGGCTTCGGCGGGCGCGACAACGGGCTGCACGCCCATGACCAGTACACCCAGCTCAAGACCATCTGGCTCGACCTGGCCGACGACGCGGACGAGGCGGTGTGCTGATGGCCCGGATAGGTTTCCTTGGTACGGGTGCCATTGCTGAGGCGATGGTGCGCGGGATGGACGGTGCCGTGCATGACATCCTCGTGTCCGAGCGCAACGCAGCGACGGCGCAGCGGCTCGCCCGTGACTTGGCCGGTGTCTCCGTTGCCGCCAACGCAGAGGTGGTCGCGCAGTCGGATATCGTGATCCTGTGCCTGATGTCCGGCATCGCCGAGCGGGTGCTGCCGGACCTGCCGTTCCGCGCCGATCACAAGGTAATCTCGGTAATGGCCGACATGCCACGCGACAGGCTGGCGGCGCTGATCCCGCCTGTCACAGATCTGAGCCTGACCATCCCCCTGCCCTCGGTTGCGACGGGTGGCTGTCCGATGCCCGTCTGGCCGGATACCGGCAGCGTGCGGGAGGTCTTCGGCGCGCGCAACCCGGTGATCCCGGTCGAGAGCGAGGCCGCGCTCAACGCCCATTTCGGGGCCTGTGCCGTGTCGCTTCCGGTGATGGCGCTGTTGCGCACCGGGATTGACTGGCTTGCCGGGCAAACCGGGGACAGGACCGGGGCAGAGATTTATGTGACCGCGATGTTCGGAGCCTATTTCGCGGCGATGCGCAAGGATGGGTCCGGCGAGGTTGACGCCCTCATGGCCGATCTGGGCACCGAGGGTGGCCTGAATGACAGCCTGCGCACCACGATGGTGCGCGCAGGTGCCCCGGATGCCCTGTTGGACGGCCTCGACGGTCTGCGCGAGCGTCTCGGACTGCCCTCGGCATGACCTCGCACCGCGTCAGACGGCTGCCCGTGCACACGGGTCCAGCGGCGTGGAATGCCATCCTCGCGCCACAGGAGGCCGCGACCCCGCTCGAGGGGGATGCCACCACTGATTTCGCCGTGATCGGCGCGGGCTTTGCCGGGTTGTCGGCGGCACGGCGGCTGACACAGCTCGCCCCCGGCGCGCGGGTCGCGGTGCTGGAGGCGGGGCGCGTGGCCGAGGGCGCGGCGGGCCGCAATTCAGGCTTCATGATCGACCTGCCGCACGAGTTGACCAGCCAGGACTACGCCGGGACGGGCGATGATCGCACCATGATCGCGCTCAACCGCATGGCGCAGGAGTTCGGGCGCGCGGCGGTAGAAGAGTACGGCATCGACCCCGCGTTCTTCGATCCCTCCGGCAAGGTCAACGGCGCGGCAAGCGCCGCCGCCCATGCCCATAACGAAAGCTACGCCCGCCACCTCGCGAGCCTGAATGAACCCTCCGAGATGCTCGACGCGCAGGCGATGCGCGAATTGACCGGCAGCCCGCATTACCGCTCGGGCCTCTACACCCCCGGCACGGTGATGTTGCAACCCGCCGGTTACGTGCGTGGGCTCGCCGCCGGGCTGCGGCGCGCGGGCGTGGCGATTCATGAGCAGAGCCCCGTCACCGGCTTTACCCGGCAGGGCGATACGTGGCGGGTGGAGACGCCCAAGGGGCGGCTGAGCGCGGGCAAGGTGATCCTGACGGTGAACGGCCACCTGGAAAGCTTCGGCATCGCGCGCGGGCGGCTGATGCAGGTGTTTCTATTTGCCACCATGACGCCTGACCTCGACGCCGACACCTTGGGGCGCCTCGGCGGACGCCCCCGATGGGGCGTCACCCCCTCCGACCCGATGGGCACCACCATGCGCCGGATCGACACCGCACAGGGCGGCAACCGGATCGTTACCCGAACTTGCGCAGTGCTGCGCCCCGGGATGCGTGCGACCGAGGCAGACATGGCCCGCGCCGCCCGCGTGATGCAGCGCAAGTTCGACCAGCGTTTCCCGCAGCTTGCCGGGATGCGCATGGAACACGCCTGGGCCGGGCACCTGTGCCTGAGCCTGAACGGCGTGTCGGTCATGCGCGAGATCGAGCCGGGGCTTTATTCGGCCTGCGTGCAGAACGGCCTCGGCACCGCGCGCGGCACACTGACGGGGATGGGTGCGGCGGAACTGGCCTGCGACACCATGAGCGCCATCACCCGCCATTTCACCGACCAAGTGGAGCCGAAACGCCTGCCACCGCAGCCCTTTCGCGAGATCGGGGCCAACGCGGTGCTGCGCTGGAAGGAATGGCGCGCAGGCGACGAGTGAGCGGGGGCGCTGCCCCCGTCGCCCTTGCGGGCGACTCCCCCGGGATATTTGGGGCAAGATGAAGCCATGGAAAAAGGCCCGCCGTGAAAGGCGGGCCAGGTCAGGGAGGATGTCTCAGAAATCCTGGTTGAGCGCGTCGGCCGCCGGGATCTCGCGTTCGCGCCGCGCGATATAGTCGAGCAGCGCCTCGTTCACGCCGTCGTCGAGCCTTGGTTCCTCGTAGGCGTCGAGCATCCGGCGCGCATGGGCCAGCGCGCGCTCGGTGATCTCTTTTGATCCATCCGCCAGCCATTGCCCGATCGGGTTGTTGTCGAACAGGTCCGGCATGAAGAACGCGGTCTGGAAATTCTCCTGCGTGTGCGGGTGGCCGAGGTAATGCCCGCCCGGCCCCACGTCGGGGATCGCCGCGAGCGCCTGCTCGAAATCGCCCCATTGCGGCCCCGAGGCCATGCGATGCGCCATCGCGCATTGCTCGGCATCCACCACGAACTTGGCAACGGAACAGTGCATCCCCGCCTCGTTCCAGCCCGCCGAATGCCAGATATAGTTGGCCCCGGCATGGATCACCGCCGACAGCGTCGTGGCGCTCTCGTAGCCTGCCTGCGCATCGAAGGTCTTGGCGCCCCCGAGCGTGTTCGACGTGCGCCACGGCACGCCGTAGAACCGCGCCATCTGGCCGATCATGAAATTCATCAGGCTGATCTCGGGTGTGCCGGCCATCGGTGCGCCGGATTTCATGCTGACGGTCGAGAGGTAGTGGCCATAGATCGCCGGACAGCCGCGGCGGATCACCTGGGTATAGGCCAGCGCCGAGAGCGCCTCGGCGTTGAGCTGCGCGACGGTGGCGGGGACGGAGGCGGGCGTGTTGGCGCCGCCCAGCACGAAGGGAGAGCACAGAACCGGCTGGTTGCGTCGGCAAAATGCGCGCATCGCGCCCAGCATCGTTTCGTCCCAGACCAGCGGCGAGTTGCCGTTGCAATTGCCGGTGGTGACCGGGTGCTCCTCCATGAACGCGTCGCCGAAGAGGATGGCGCACATCTCCATCACGTCCTCGGCGTTCTTCGGGCTCGTCGTCATGCCCATGAAGGTCTTGTCCGAGTGTTTCATCGACGAATACGTGATGCGCAGGTGCCGCTGGCTGATCGGGTGGTCATAGGGCTCCACGATGTGATGCGCACTGGAATGCAGGGCGGGCATCATGTGGCTCAGCTTGTGAAACATCGCCAGGTCGGCCATCATCGGGTTGCGCCGCACGTCGTCGAGGTCGCGCAAATAAGGCGCGCCGGTCATCGGCACAAAGATCGAATGCGGCCCGCCGAGCGCCACGTTCTTTTGCGGATCGCGGGCGTGATAGGTGAAATCCTCCGGGATCGTGGCAATCAGGTCGCGCACGAGGCCGCGGTCGAGATGGACGCGCTCGCCCGCCACCTTGGCGCCCGCGCGCCGCCAATCCGCAAGGGCGATCTCGTCACGAAACACCACGCCCACGTTTTCAAGGATGTCCATCGACGCCGCGTCGATACGCGCGATCTGGTCGGGGTCCATGACCTCGCAGGTGGGCAGGGCACGGGTGAGACCGGGCAGCATGTCGAATTTGGGCGCGCTGCGGCTGGTGCGCCTTGCGGCGCGCCCGCCCAAGCGGCTGCGGGGCTTGGTCATGGCTGTCATGGCGTGTCTCCTTCTGCCTGTCATCATGCGGAAGCGCCGCGTGTACCGCGTGCAGCTTTGCGAAACGCTTTTGCAGAAAGCGACACGGGGCATCGGACCGTTCGTGCCCTTGTATGTTCGAGGGGGGCTTCTTTTGGCGAGATGTCGTGCAACCGGCAGCGATGGCGCCACCATCCCTTGCCCCCGGCGATCAGGACGCTACGATATGTCGTGTAAAAGGGGATTCGCGTGGCACTGAATCTGATCAAGCTGAGCGTTGGCACCACTTCGGTCGAGGATCTTGTCGCATGGCAGGGCTCGGCCCGTGCCAAGGGGCCGGATGGCCTCCCCCGGCATGTCACCCGCATGTGGCCCCGTCGTGCCGAGGAATTGCTCGACGGTGGCTCGATCTACTGGGTCATTCAGGGGCTCGTGCAATGCCGCCAGCGCATACTGCGGCTTGACGAGGTGATCGGCAGCGACGGTATCCGCCGCTGCGCCATCGTGCTCGACTCTGCCCTGACCCGCACCGCCACCGCGCGCAAACGCCCGTTCCAGGGCTGGCGTTATCTGCCGCCCGGCGACACGCCCCCCGATCTCTCGCGCTCTCGCGAGAGCGATGACAGCCTGCCGCCAGAGCTTTCGAGCGCACTCGCGGATATCGGCGTGATCTGAGCACCTCTCGCGGCACTCACCGTCACTTGACGACGCGCGACCGTAACGTTCATTGCGGCTCTGCCCCCCTGTCCCCATCCTGTCAGAGACAAGGAAACGGAAAGGACAGGATCATGCGCTCCACCACTCTCGCACTCGTCGTCGCCACCGCGCTTCCCCTCACCGTCGCCCCGGCGCTGGCCCAAGACACAGATACCGCGGCCCCGCCGCCCATCTTCGGTACGCAGCCCGACCTGAGCTTTGACGCCGGGGTCAGCGCCCCCGAGACGGGCAGCGGCTCGATCCTGTCCTCGCAGGGCACCGCGATCGGCGGGTCGGTGGACTGGACCGGCTTCTATGTCGGCGGGCAGCTTGGCTACGGTTTCGCCGATTCCGACCTCACAAGCAGCGACGAAAGTTTCATGGGTGGTGTCACGCTGGGCTATGACCGTGATTTCGGCAATTGGGTGCTGGGCGGCGCGCTCGACTACGATTTCGCCGATGCCAATGTCGCCCCCGGAACCGATCTCGAAGAGGTGTTTCGCCTCAAGGTCCGTGGCGGCCCCAAGATCGACCGCGGCCTGATCTACGGCGCGGCGGGCTGGGCCAATGCCGATACCAGCAACCTCGGCGACGATGATGGCTGGTTTATCGGCGGTGGCTACGAATACATGGTCAGTGACCGGTTCTCGGTCGGCGGCGAGGTGCTATACCACCAGTTCGACAGCTTCAACGGCACCGGCAACGACATCGACTTTACGACACTGCAGGTGCGGGCGACCTTTCGCTTCTGACCGTCGCCCTTGCCCGCCCGGTGCGGCGTTCAAGCGGCCGGGCGTACATGACCCGGTGCCGTTGCCCACAGGCAACACCGACGCGCGGAAATTCGCCCAAGGACTCTGAAATTTAAGCGAAAAATTACCCATCACCGGCTCGTGAACCGGATCGTGTCGCGTACCCCTTGTCCACTTTCAGGATGGCGACGATATGCGCCAAGACGGTCGGGATGAAGACCGCCGGGCAGGGGGCCGCGCGCCTCCGGTCACGACTAGATGACAAGGAAAGGATGCACCATGTTCAAGACGACAACCGCAATCGCGACAGTGGCAACCCTCACTGCAATGCCCGCGTTGGCAGGCAACGTGACCGAGCCCACCCCCGAACCGGTGGTCGAGGCTCCGGCCCCGGCGCCCGCCGCTCCGCTCACCCCCAACTGGACCGGATTTTACGGCGGGGGTCAGCTTGGCTGGGCCTGGGTCGATACCGATACCGCCGGCGTGGATGGCGACGACCTCATCGGCGGCCTGGTCGCGGGCTACGACTATGACCTCGGCGACTGGGTTGTGGGCGGTGGCCTCGACTATGATTTCGCCGACATTGGCCTCTCGGGCACCACTGCCAGCGTCGAGAAGATGGCCCGTGCCAAGGTGCGCGGTGGCTACAAGATCGGGCGGGGCCTCGCCTATGGAACCGGCGGCTATGCCTGGGCTGATACCGACAATATCGGCGACGATGATGGTTGGTTCATCGGCGGCGGCTACGAACATCTCGTCACCGAGAACATCTCGGTCGGCGGCGAGGTGCTCTATCACCAGTTCGATAATTTTGGCACCGCCAGTACCGACGTTGACGCAACGACCGCTCAGGTGCGGGCAACCTTTCGGTTCTGAGCCTGAACCTGTAGGTTCGCGCGCGGGCGGCTCCTTACGGGGCCGCCCGTTTTCGTGCCGTTCAATCGAGCGCGAGCCGCGCGCGCAACTCTGCGAGCGTCATGCGCTCATCATCCGTCAGCGCCGCGGCGCGGGCGCGGCAGAGCGTCGCCTGTGACTTCAGAATCAGCCCATCTTCCAGTATTTTCAGATGGTTGGCACGCAGGGTGTCACCCGAAGAGGTGATGTCGGCAATCGCCTCGGCGGTCTCGTTCTTGATGGTGCCTTCGGTCGCGCCCTGGCTGTCGACGAGCTGATAATCCGCCACCCCTGCCTCGCGCAGGAATTCGCGCACAAGCCGGTGGTACTTCGTGGCAATTCTCAAGCGAAATCCATGCTTTAGCCGGAATGCGGCAGCGGCGGCATCGAGGTCGTCAAGGGTGTTCACATCGACCCATGCGTGCGGAACGGCGATCACCAGGTCGGCCTGCCCAAAGCCGAGCGGCGCCAGTTCCTCGACCTGCTGCTCCCACTGACCGAGCTTTTCGCGGATCAGGTCTGTGCCCGTCACGCCTAGATGGATGCGCCCGGCGGCCAGCTCGCGCGGGATCTCCCCGGCCGACAGAAGGACCAGCTCAACACCGTCTATCCCTTTGACATACCCGGCATATTCCCTATCCGAGCCGCTCCGGCCAAGTGCGATGCCGTGGCGTGCGAACCACTCCACCGTCTTGTCCATCAGCCGCCCCTTGGAGGGCACACCAAGCTTGAGGCTCATGACACCCCTCCGAGATTCAGAACCAGCCCCGGGCGGATCACCCCGCCCACCGCCGGTATCTCGCGCCCCTGCCCCAGTTGCCGGGTCAGCGCGTCATAGCGCCCGCCGGTCGCGACGGGCGGCAGGTCAGGGCGATTTTCTGCATGAAAACCAAAGACAAAGCCGTCGTAGTATTCCATCTGCGTGCGCCCGTAGCTCGCCTCGAAATCGAGCGCCCCGATGTCGATGCCACGCCCATCCAGTGCCTCGAGACGCCGGGCCAGCCGGTCCACCGCGCCCTGTATCGCGGCCATGTCCACCGCGATGTCGCGCAGCCGTTCCAGCGCGTTGGGCGAGGTTTCGCGCACGGCGAGGATCGCGTCCAGCAGGTCAACTTCGGTTTCGGAGATCGGAGCGGTCTGTGCATCCTCACGTAACGCATTGATCCGGATTATTATTTCGTCTTCTCCGCGCAATCCGATCAGTGGCCCTGCCCCGGCCATCGGGTCTCGCGCAGACAAAAGCGCCGCCCGCGTCTCGGGCACGGGCGCGCGACCCGAGAACCGCTCGATCAGCGCGCGAAACCGGCGCGGTCGCCAGATATGCCGCCGCAGCGCCGCCTTGCGTCTGTCGGTCGTGCGCAGCCCGTCGACGGCGGCCATCAGGATGCCGATATCGCCGGTCGCCGCGCGTAGGCGAAGGGGGTGCAGGATATTGAAAAACATCGAGAAAACTTCGGCATCCGCGGCTTCCGGCGCGTCACGCTCGAATATCTCGAAGCCCACCTGAACGTATTCGTTGGGCCGCCGCGCATCCTCTTCCTGCCGGCGAAACACTTCGCCGGAATAGGTATAGCGCGCCGGTTCCGCGCCATGCTCCATGTGCATCTGCACCACCGGCACGGTGAAATCGGGCCGCAGCATCTGCTCGCCGCGCAGGGCGTCGGAGGTCACGTAGGCGCGCGCACGGATATCCTCGCCATAGAGATCGAGCAGCACCTCGGCGGGTTGCAGCACGGAGGTTTCCACCGGCTGCGCGCCCGCCGCCTCGAACAGCCCGCGCAGGCGCGCAGCCTCGGCCAGGGTCGCGGCGCGCTCTGGCATCAGCCTTGCCTCGAAAGGATTTCACGCACACTTTCAACCAGTTGCGCGCGCGGCACCTCGATCTGGCTGGGCCGTTCCTTCCATTCTTCGAGGGTCGCGTTCTCTGCGATCCGCGCGCCGAGGATCAGGTCCTTTATCTGCACCATGTCGCGCGCAAATTCATCCTCGCCCGCGATGATCGCCACCGGGCTGCCGCGCCGGTCGGCGTATTTCATCTGGTTGCCGAAATTCTTCGGGTTGCCGAGATAGACCTCGGCGCGGATGCCCGCTTGGCGCAACTCGCCGACCATCGCCTGATAGTCCGCCATCCGGTCGCGATCCATCACGGTGACGACCACGGGGCCTTGCGCCTCGCCACCCGTGCGCCCCTTCTCCCGCAGCGCGGCAAGCAGCCGGTCCACCCCGATGGAGACCCCCGTCGCCGGCACCGCCTGCCCGGTAAAGCGCTTGACGAGATCATCGTAGCGCCCCCCGCCCGCGACGCTGCCGAATTGCCGGGGGCGGCCCTTTTCGTCAAGGATTTCAAAGGTCAACTCGGCTTCGAAGACCGGGCCGGTATAGTAGCCGAGGCCACGGACGACGGAGGGGTCGATGATAATTCTATCGGCGTGGTAATCTTGCGCCATCAAGAGATCAGAAATCTCGCGAAGTTCCTCAACGCCTTCTGCGCCTATAACGGATTTGCCGACAATTCGTTGTAAATGGTCCAACACTCTCGTGGTCCATATTGCCCGCGCTTCGACATCATTACGGATCTCTGGATCGTCCTTAAATTCGGGTGAAACTGAGTAGCGCGCCCGGTCTAGCTTCTCACCTCGTTCGCTATCCCCTTCATCGAATGCTCTAGTAGCTTCCAATGCGAGGTCACGCTGAACTTCTGAGAAGGACATCAGAAAGCCGACTACCGGCTCTATCTGCGGTTCGAGAAGCCCTACTCCATCAATGTAGGCCCCCGAGGCATCGAGGCGCCCCTTGCCCAGCAACTCTCGCACGCCGCTCTCGCCCACCTTGTCGAACTTGTCTATGGTCCGCAGCACCGCATCGCGAGTGGCGATGTCATCGACCGGAATGCCCGTGGCCTCCAAAACCCCGTTCAAAACCTTGCGGTTATTCACCCGCACCACGTAATCGCCGCGCTCGATTCCGACTGCCTCCAGAGTGTCGGCGAGCATCGCGCAGATTTCCGCATCGGCGGCCATCGACGCCGTCCCTACCGTATCCGCATCGCATTGATAGAACTGACGGAATCGCCCCGGTCCCGGTTTTTCGTTGCGCCAGACGGGGCCCACTGCATAGCGTCGGTAAGGTGTCGGTAAATCGTTGCGGTGCTGGGCATAGACGCGGGCGAGCGGCGCGGTCAGATCATAGCGTAGCGCCAGCCATTTCTCGTCCTCGTCCTGCCAGGCAAAGACCCCATCGTTGGGGCGATCCACGTCAGGCAGGAACTTGCCCAATGCCTCGACCGTCTCTACCGCGCTCGATTCCAGCGCGTCAAAGCCGTAGCGATGATAGACCCCGACAATCTTGCTGAGCATGTCTGCGCGTTCGGTCACCTCGGCGCCGAAATAATCGCGGAAGCCCTTGGGCGTTTCGGCCCTAGGGCGCGGGGTCTTGCGTGGCTTGGCCATCGGTCAGCGATCCTTCGCGGGCAATTCGCGGCGGGGTCTAGCCCAAGGGGCGCGCAGGGGCAAGGTTGACCGGTGCGCGCGGGCCGCGTAAGCCCGCGCCATGACCGAGATCGAGGAACGCCTGGCCCATCTTATTCGCGCGGTGGACGACCTGTCGGACGTCATCGCCCGGCAGGATCGCGAGATCGAGCAACTGCGCGCGCAGGTGGCCTGGCTCCTGCGCCGCGAGTCGAACCGCGAGGGCGAGGGCGAGGGCAGCGTCGTGCTCGGCGCGGAACGCCCGCCGCACTATTAGCCTCTGAATTGTCCCGCGCGCCGCTGTGATGTGCGACCCTTGACTTTGGTCAACGCGGTCCTCAGCCTCATCACATAGCTCCAGCCCAAGCAATCTGATCGCCGGGGTCTCATGGTCGCGCATCTCATCTATCGTCTTGTCCTGGCCCTCGGTCTTGCCCTGTCCGCTATGGCGGCGCAGTCGCAGGAGGGGGCACAGCTTGGCCGCTTTCTGCCTGATCTCGATCCCGCCACGTTGGTCGATGGGGCCGACGGCTTTGGCGCGCTGCGCGAAGACGTGCCCGTCGCCCCGGTATTGCGGAACGGCGAGACGGTGGCGTGGGCCTTCCTTACATCGGATTTCGCAGGCACTACCGGCTATTCGGGCAAGCCAATCCACGTTGTCGCAGCGATCGACGATGATGCGGTCGTGACCGGTGCGGCGCTGGTCGAGCATTCCGAGCCCATCGTGCTTATCGGCATCCCCGAATCCAAGATGCGCCGCGTGATCGAGGGCTATGCCGGGCTAGACCTCAAGGCCGAGGCTGCGGAGGCGGGCACGGCGCACGATCTCGACATCATCTCGGGGGCGACGGTCACGGTGATGGTGATCGACGACAGCCTCGTGCGCGGCGGGCTCAAGGTGGCGCGTGCTCTGGGGCTGGGGGGCCTCTCGCCGGTGGTGCGGGCGGGGCCCGCGCGCGAGTTGAAGTCCGGCGAGGGCACGGTCGAGGACTGGCAGGTGCTGGCCGGCGACGGATCGGTACGGGGGCTGACGCTGGACGTGGGGCAAGTCAACCGCGCCTTTGCCGAGAGCGGCGATGACCGTGCTGTCGCACGGCCCGAGAAGGGCCCGGACGAGGCCACCTTCATCGACATGCGCGCCGCCTTGGTCAGCGTGCCCACCATCGGGCGCAGCCTGCTGGGCGAGAACGAATACGCCAACCTGCAAGGCTGGCTGAACGAGGGCGACCACGCGCTGCTCGTCGCCGGGCGCGGGCGCTATTCCTTCAAGGGGTCGGGGTATGTGCGAGGTGGCATCTTCGACCGGATACAGCTTATCCAGGGGGATCGCTCGGTGCGGTTCTTCGACCGCGATCACCGGCGGCTGGGTGAGATCGCGGCGGATGGCGCACCGAGTTTCACCGAACTCGACATATTCCGCATCCCCGCCGACAGCGGCTTTGATCCGGCAGAGCCGTGGCGCCTGCAACTGCTGGTGCAGCGGGCCGTGGGCGCGGTGGAAAAGACCTTCGTCACGTTCGACCTCGGCTACCGCCTGCCCGAGCGCTACCTCGCGCCGCTGGCCCCCGCGCCGCGAATCAACGCCCCCGATGAAGAGGCCGCCGCCAAGGCTGCGCTGTGGCAGCGCATCTGGCGCGACAAGACGCCCGAGATCGCGGTGCTGGCGGTGATGCTGACGGTGCTTACCGGTGCGTTCTTCTTCCAGATGCAGATCACCGCCCACCCGCGCGCCTACCTGTGGTTTCGCATGTCGTTCCTCACCGTCACGCTGGTGTTCCTCGGCTGGTATGCGAATGCGCAACTGTCGGTCGTGAACCTGATGGCACTGGCCGGATCGCTGCGCGAGGGGTTTACTTGGGACGCGTTCCTGATGGACCCGCTGGTGTTCATCCAGTGGTTCGCGGTGGCCGCGGCGCTGATTTTCTGGGGACGGGGGGCCTATTGCGGCTGGCTGTGCCCATTCGGCGCGCTGCAAGAGCTGACCAACCGGGTCGCGCGGCTGCTGAAGGTGCCGCAATGGACGCTGCCCTGGGGTCTGCATGAGCGGCTCTGGCCGGTGAAGTACATGATCTTCCTCGGTCTGTTCGGCGTCTCGCTCGCCTCGATGCCGATGGCCGAGAAACTGGCCGAGGTGGAGCCCTTCAAGACCGCGATCATCCTCAAATTCGTGCGCGACTGGCCCTTCGTGGTCTTTGCCGTGGTGCTCTTGGTGATCGGGCTGTTCATCGAGCGGTTCTACTGCCGCTATCTCTGCCCGTTGGGCGCGGCGCTGGCGATCCCGGCGCGGATGCGGATGTTCGACTGGCTCAAGCGCTACCGCGAATGCGGCAGCCCGTGCCAGACCTGCGCCCATGAATGCCCGGTGCAGGCGATCCACCCCACGGGCGAGATCAACCCCAACGAATGCGTCAACTGCCTGCACTGCCAGGTGCTCTACCAGTCTGACGTGAAATGCCCGGTAATCATCCGGCAACTGAAACGCCGCGCGAAGGATCGCGCGGCGCAGGAGGCCGATGGAGGTGCGCTGGAGCGCCTCGTCAGCCCCAAGACAGCGGGAAAGGAGACCCACTAATGTCTGACGACAAAACACAGATGAAACTGAGCCGGCGGGGCATGCTGGGGGCCACCGCCACCGGCGCGCTCGCGGTCACCACCGGCGGTGCGGGCCTGTTCGCCAGTGCGCCGATGGCGCAGGCGGCGGGCAAGGTCAATCTCGCCCCTGGCGAGCTGGACGAGTATTACGGCTTCTGGTCCTCGGGCCAGACCGGAGAGATGCGCATCCTCGGATTTCCGTCCATGCGCGAGCTGATGCGCGTGCCGGTGTTCAACCGCTGCTCGGCTACCGGCTGGGGCCAGACCAACGAAAGCCTCAAGGTGCTGACCGAGGGGTTGACCGAGGAAACCAAGGCGTTCCTCGCCAAGCGCGGCAAGGTCACCTATGATAACGGCGACCTGCACCACCCGCACATGTCCTTTACCGACGGGACCTATGACGGTCGCTACCTGTTCATGAACGACAAGGCCAACACCCGCGTGGCGCGGGTGCGTTGCGACGTGATGAAATGCGACAAGATCATCGAGATCCCCAATACCGGTGATATTCACGGGCTGCGCCCGCAGAAATACCCGCGTACCGGCTATGTCTTTGCCAATGGCGAGCATGAAATGCCGATCGTCAACGATGGCACGATCCTCGATCAGCCCGAGGAATACGTGAACATCTTTACCGCCATCGACGGTGACACGATGGAAATCGCGTGGCAGGTGATGGTGTCGGGCAACCTTGATAACTGCGATGCCGATTATCAGGGCAAGTATGCCTTCTCGACCTCGTACAACTCGGAAATGGGGATGAACCTCGCCGAGATGACCGAGAGCGAGATGGACCATTGCGTGATCTTTAACATCAAGGAGATCGAGAAGGGTATCGCGGCGGGTGATTACACAGAGTACAGCGGCGTGAAGGTGATCGACGGCCGAAAGGGACGCAACAAGAACTATACCCGCTACGTGCCAGTCCCCAACAGCCCGCATGGCTGCAACACCGCGCCGGACGGGCGCCACGTGGTCATCAATGGCAAGCTGTCTCCGACCTGCTCGGTGATCGACGTGACCAAGGTCGATGCGCTTTTTACCGACAATGCCGACGAACGCTCCTGCATCGTGGCGGAACCGGAACTGGGCCTTGGGCCGCTTCATACCGCCTTCGACGGCAAGGGTATGGCCTATACGACGCTGTTCCTCGACAGCCAGATCGTGAAATGGGACATCGAGAAGGCCGTGCGCGCCTATGCCGGCGAGGACGTGGACCCGATCGTGACCAAGACCGACGTGATGTACCAGCCCGGTCACAACCACACCTCGATGGGAGAGACCAAAGAGGCAGATGGCAAGTGGCTGATCTCGCTTAATAAGTTCTCCAAGGATCGGTTCATAAATGTCGGGCCGCTCAAGCCCGAGAACGAGCAGCTTCTGGACATCACGCAGGATGACATGCCGGTCGTTCATGATGGCCCGACCTTTGCCGAGCCGCATGACTGCGTCATCGTGCGTCGCGATATCGTAAACCCGGTGAATGTCTGGGATCGCAACGATCCGACGTGGGAAGAGGCGCGCAAGCAGGCCGAGGCCGATGGCGTGGTGCTGGAGGACGGCCACCCCGAGCCGATCCGCGACGGCAACAAGGTGCGCATCTACATGTGGTCCATAGCCCCGACCTTCTCGATGGAGAAGTTCACCGTGCGGCAGGGCGACGAGGTGACGATCTACGTCACCAATCTCGACGATATCGACGACGTGACCCACGGGCTGACCATCTCGAACCACGGGGTGGCGATGGAGATCGCGCCGCAAGCCACCGCCTCGGTCACCTTCACCGCCGACCGTCCGGGCGTGCACTGGTTCTACTGCCAGTGGTTCTGCCACGCGCTCCATATGGAGATGCGCGGCCGGATGCTGGTCGAGCCGCGGGGCGCCTGAGCCATGCGGCGCCTTGCCGATATCCTGCTGGCGCTTTGCCTGATCCTGCCCGGGGGCGCCCGGGCAGAGATCGGTGACGTGCCGGCGGCGGATGGGGCGCTGGCGCAGGCCGTGCAAGGGGCCAAGGCGGGGGATATTCTCCGCCTTGGCCCGGGCCGCCATCGCGGCGGCATAGAGATTGACAAACCGCTGACCCTCGATTGCGCGCCGGGCGCGCGGATTGACGGTGGCGGGCAGGGCTCTGTCATCAAGGTGACGGCGCCCGACGTGACGATCACCGGCTGTGCCATCACCGGATCGGGCAGCGATCACGAATCTCTCGACAGCGGTATTCGCCTGTTGAAAGGGGCGGATGAGGCCCGTGTGACGGGCAATCGCCTGACCGGCAACCTCTACGGCGTGGATATCCACGGCGCGCGCGACGCGCTGGTCGCACGCAACGTGATCGAGGGACGGCAAGACCACCGGATGAACGAACGCGGCAACGGTGTCTATGTCTGGAACGCGCCCGGCGCCCGGGTCATCGGCAACGATGTCCGCTGGGGCCGCGACGGCATCTTTGTCAACACGTCGCATTCCAACGACTTTGTCGGAAACCGTTTCCGCGACCTGCGCTTTGCGGTGCACTATATGTATGCCAACCGCTCGGAAGTGCGCGGCAACCTCTCCATCGGCAACGGCCTTGGCTTTGCCGTGATGTATTCGCGGGGTGTGAAGATCATCGACAACGTCTCGGTGAACGATGCCGAGCACGGGGTGATGCTCAATTATACCAATGGTTCGGAGGTGCGGGGCAATTTGGTTCTGGGCGGCGGTACAAAATGCCTGTTCATCTATAATGCCCACAAGAACGAGATCACCGGCAACCGCTTCGAGCGCTGCGACATCGGCGTGCATTTTACCGCCGGTTCCGAGCGTAACAGGATTACCGGCAACGCCTTTGTCGGAAACCGCACGCAGGTAAAATACGTGGGCTCCACCTGGGTGGACTGGAGCGAAGGCGGGCGCGGCAATTACTGGTCCGATTTCGCGGGCTATGACCTCGACGGCGACGGCGTCGCCGATGCGCCCTACCGGCCCAATGACAGCATGGATCACATCCTGTGGACGCAACCGGCGGCCAAGCTGCTATTGGGCGCGCCGGCCGTGCAACTGGTGAAATGGGCGCAATCGGCGTTTCCGGCGCTGTTGCCGGGTGGCGTGGTGGACCGTGCGCCAATGATGCAGCCGGTGGAGATTTCCATCCCGGACTGGGAGCTGAAACATGACGGATCGTGACACGGCGCTGGCCATCGCGGGGCTGGACAAGAGCTTTGGGCGCACGCAGGTGCTCGGGGGTATCACGCTCGATGTGGCCCCGGGCGAGCGGGTGGCGCTTCTGGGTCATAACGGCGCGGGCAAATCCACGCTCATCAAGATGATCCTCGGGTTGATCCGGCCCGGTGCGGGCAGCATCCGCGTGGCCGGTCATGCGCCTGGCAGTGCGGCGGCGCGCGCCGCCACCGCCTACCTGCCCGAGCAGGTGGCGTTTCACAGATCGCTGACGGGGCGCGAGCAACTGACCATGTTCGCGCGGCTGGCGGGCGAACATCCGAAAACCGTCGCGCCGCTGCTTGAACGGGTCGGGCTGGCCCCCGCTGCCGACGGTCGCATCGGGACATATTCCAAGGGGATGCGGCAGCGGCTGGGGCTGGCACAAGCGCTTCTCGGCCGCCGCCGCGTGGCGCTTTTGGACGAGCCGACGAGCGGCCTCGACCCGATCTCGCGCCACGATCTGTACGCCGTTATCGACGAGATGGCGGCGAACGGCACCGCGCTCCTGATCGCGAGCCATGCGCTCACCGAGCTGGAGGCGCGCACCGACCGCATCGCGATCATGGCCAAGGGGCGGCTGGTGGCGGATGACAGCCTTGGCAACCTCGCGCGCGCAGCCGCGCTGCCCACGCGCATCCGCCTCACGGCGCGCGAGGGCGCGGCAGAGGCGGTGCAGGCCGAGCTTGGCGGGCGGCGCGTCAATGGCCGCGCCGTTGAGTTGGACTGCACGACCGAGCAGAAGATGGCGCAGCTCGCGCGTATCTCGGGGCTGGGTGAAGCGGTCCGCGATGTAGAGATGGTGCCACCGAGCCTGGAGGACCTCTATCGACACTATTGCGGGGAGAACAGGCAATGATCACCCGGATCATGGCTATCGCGGCGACCGAATTCCGCATTCAGACGCGCAACCGCTGGCTGGCGTCGGCCACGGTGCTGATGACGCTCTTCGCGCTGGCGCTGACCTTTGCCGGATCGGCGCCCACCGGATCGCTGGGGGTGGATTTGCTGACGGTCTCGGTCGCTTCGATGACGACGCTCGCGGTATACCTCGCGCCCTTCCTCGCGCTGATGATCGCCTTCGACGCCATCGCGGGAGAGGCGGAGCGCGGCACGCTGGGGCTCACGCTCACCTACCCGCTCAGCCGCGGCGAAATGCTGCTGGGCAAGTTCGCGGCGCATCTTGCGGTGCTGGCCATCGCCATCGCGCTCGGCCTCGGCTCTGCCGGGGTCGCGGCCTGGCTCGCGGGGGGCGCGGGACCGGCGAGCGTGCAGGCGCTCGCGCGGCTCATCGCCACGGCGATCCTGCTGGGGGCCTGCTTCCTTGCGCTGGGCTATGTCGCCTCGGCGCTGTCGGGTAGCGGCGCTGGGGCCGCTGGGCTGGCGGTGGCGCTGTGGCTGGTGCTGGTGGTGCTCTACGATCTCGGGCTGCTCGGCGCGCTGGTGATGGATGCGGGGGGCGGGTTTACCAAACACGTCTTCCCGTGGCTTCTGGCGCTAAACCCGGCGGACGCGTTCCGGCTGTGGAATGTCTCGGCGGCGCAGGAGGTGGCGTTGGTGTCCGGTATGGCGGGCGCGGGCGAGGTTCTGCCCGGCTGGGCTGCGCCACTGTCGCTCTTGTTGTGGCCGGTATTGGCGCTTGCGCTGGCGCGGACGGTATTTGAGAGGGTCGAGCCATGAGGCATCTTGCCGTGATCGCAATGCTGGTCCTGGCCGCCTGCCAGGAAGAAGAGGCGCGCGCCCCCGACCCCGTCACCATGACCAGCGATGCGCTGGGCCATTTCTGCATGATGCAGCTCGACCAGCACCCCGGCCCCAAGGCGCAGATCCACCTCGCCGGATTGCCCGATCCGATTTTCTTCAGCCAGGTGCGCGACGCGCTGGCCTATCTGAAGGGGCCCGAGCGCGATGCCGAGATCCGTGCCGTCTATGTCAGCGACATGGGTCGTGCTCCGAGCTGGGATGCGCCCGGAATCGACAACTGGACCGAGGCCGCCACTGCGCATTTCGTGGTAGGCGCGGACGTCACCGGAGGCATGGGTGCGCCCGAGATCGTGCCGTTTTCGGACGCCGCAGCGGCGCGTGCGTTTGCTGCCGACAAGGGCGGCGAGGTGATGACGCTCGACGCCATCCCGCCCGAGACCGTGCTCGCCCCCGTAGACATCGTGCTGGAGGAGACCCGGACATGACCCTGACCCGCCGCCGTTTCCTGAGCATTTCCGCGGCCGCGCTGGCCGCGCCCTCTGCCGCCGTCGCAGGCCAGAACGCCCGCTGGAATGGCGTCGCACTGGGGGCACCGGCCACGATGATCCTCGCGGGTGTCACCTCGCTGGAGGCGCGCCCGATCTTTGCCGCGCTGGAGGCCGAGTTGCGGCGGTTGGAGCGGATATTCAGCCTCTACCGCGACGACAGCGCACTGGTGCGGCTCAATACGGATGGTCGTCTCGACGCGCCCCCGCCCGAGCTGTTGGAGGTGCTCGCATTGGCGGGCGCGATCCATGACGCGACCGGCGGCGCGTTTGATCCGTCGGTGCAACCGCTCTGGCAGGCGCGCGCAGCGGGCCGGGAAGAGACCGCGGCGCAGTCGCGCGTAGGCTGGCAGTCCGTGCGGTTCGACGCTGGAACCGTGCGGTTCGACCGCCCCGGCATGGCGCTTACCCTGAACGGCATCGCGCAGGGCTATGTCTCCGACCGCATCGCCGATCTTCTGAAATCGCGCGGGTTCGGCGATGTGCTGGTGGATATCGGCGAGGTCGTGGCGCGCGGACGGCGCGCAGACGGCGCGGCGTGGCGCGCGGGCATCGCCGACCCGGATCGCCGGTTGGTTGAGCGTGTTACGCTGCGCGACCGCGCGTTGGCCACCTCTGCGCCGATGGGCACGGTCATGCCGGGCGGGCGGGGCCATATCATCGACCCTTCTGGCCGCGCACCGCGCCATGCACTGGTCAGCGTTTCCGCCCGTCGGGCATCTGTCGCCGATGGCCTTTCGACTGCGCTTTGCCTGCTGGATGAGGGTGCGGCCCGGCGCGCCGTGGCCCGGTTCGCAGGAGCGCGGATCGAGGTATTCACCTGAAAGATCAGCAACCAAGCAAAGGAAAACACCATGAAAAAGAAACTCGTGACCGCAATTCTCGCACTGGCCGTGGCGGCCCCGGCATGGGCCGAGGGCGACCCGGAGGCCGGCGAAAAGGTATTCCGGAAGTGCAAGGCCTGTCACATGGTGGGCGAGGGCGCCAAGAACCGCGTCGGTCCCGTGCTCAACGGTGTCGTGGGCGGGCCGGTCGCATCTGTCGAGGGGTTCAAGTATTCCGACGTGTTCCAGGAAATGGCGGCCGAGGACGCGGTCTGGACCGAAGAGGAACTGGCTGCCTTCCTCGACAGCCCGCGCAAATATGCCAAGGGCACCAAGATGGCCTTTCCCGGCCTGCGCAAGGAAGAGGAGATCGCCGACGTGATCGCCTATCTCGCGACGTTCGAGTAACCGGCTCTGCGCGATGTACAAGGGCCGCCTCGCCACATGTGCGGGGCGGCCCGCCTCATTTCCGGCCTTCTGCTTCGTCGATCAGCCCCCGGACCCAGAGCGTCACCCACCAGTTGGCTGGCAGGCCAAGCGGCAGACAGAGCCACAGGGCGGTCACCGGCGTCAGGGCGGGCCATCCTACCGCCTGCCACATCAGCGCCAGCATGAAGAGATTGATCGCCACCGCCAGCGCGGTGAACGGGTAGAGCAGCAGGTAAAGCCGCAGGGGCGGGCGCTTGGGCGTGGACATGGCCGGGCTAATGGCTGGTGCCTTCGGAGAACGTGATCTTGTTGTATACATTGTATTTTCCCGAGGGTTTGCGCATCGCAAGGCGGGTTACCTCCTCCAGCGTCTCGGCGTCGTAGACGATCACCGCGCCATTCTCTTCCCAGACCGAGACAAGCGCGTGGTTGCCGTCGCGGGTGAACTCTACATGCGCCACCGTGGCGCCCGGCACCGGGCGCAGGGTGCGCACGATCTCGAGGCTCTGCTTGTCGATGACGTGCATCGCGTCGCGGTTGGGGCCAAAGAACACGTCGGCCCAGAAATAGCGCGTGTTCTCGTGGCTGCGCAGGAAGAAGCCCGGGCCGTCGGTCTTGATGGTATCGGTCACGGTCCAGCTTTCGGTGTCGATGATCGAGAGCTTACCCTCCTTCAGGTGCGGTGTGGCCATGACCCGGCGACCGTCCCGCTCCCATGAAATGCCCGATCCCAGATGCGGCATCCCCGGCAGAGGCAGATCTGCGATCTCGCGGCCCACGTTGAGATTGACCACCACGCCACGCCCGGTATCGCGCGCAGCCCCGATCAGGTGGCGATAATCGTCGGCAAAGAAGAAATCGTCGAGTGGTGCGCTCAACATGATCCGCCGCCGCGCGAAAAGGCCCTGAGACGAGGGCAGCGCCTCGATCATGTCCTTGCGGCGGCTGTGGACAAAGCCCTCGTAGACGGGGTCGGCCTCGGGGTCGGTGGCGACCTCCCAGATCTCCGCCACGTCCTTGAGCGCGAGGATGAAGCTGTCGCGTTGCGGTGCCTGATAGACCGCCGAAACGCGGCTCGCCGTGCCGTCCTTGCCCGTGACGGCCATCACCTTCACAACGCTCAGGTCATCGGTATCGAGGATCGTCAGCGTCATCGGCAGGTAATTGGCCACCGCGAGCCACTTGCCGTCCCGGCTCATCGCGATGTTGCGGCTGTTGAGGCCCGCGCGCACGCGGCCCACCTGATGCAGCGACCAGATATCGTATTTCTGCACCCAGCCATCGCGCGACATGATGAAGACATAGCGCCCGTCAGGCGAAAATTTCGGGCCGCCATGCACGGCAAAGGGCGTCTGGAATCGGTCGAGTACCTTGAACGTGTCCCCATCCAGAACGCTGACATGATGGTCGCCCGTCTCCACCACCAGCGTGATGTTGAGGGGGTCGGCGTCGAATGCCGGGGTCTCGGCAGGGGTGTACTCGGGGTCGAACCAGCGTGTCGCCGCGATCTCGGTCAGGCCCCATTCCGGCACCTCGGCCAGCGGTTTGCGCAGCCAGTCGGCCAGCGCTGCGATGCCGCCTTCGCCGATTTGACCGGCAAAAGCTGGCATCTGCGAGGCCGCGCGCCCGCTGGAGATCACTTGGGTCAGGTCGGGACCGCGCATCCGCCCCAGTGTCTCGGGGATGAGCGCGGGCCCAAGGCCGCCCAGCCGATCCGCCCCGTGGCATGCGGCGCAATGGGCGTCGTAGGTCTCTGCCGGTTCTGCGAGTGCCATGCCGGCGGCGAGGGTCAACGCGCTAGTGGAAACGATGAGCCGGATCATGTCGCTTGCCTCTGAAGGGGGTGACGGCCAGGCGGTCGCCCGCGTCGCGCACGCCGATCTCTTCGTCATCAAGGTAACAGGCCGGGTCCTCGGCCCAGGGATCGCCGGTCAGTTGCAGTGCGCGGATACGGGTATTGCCGCCGCAGACCGACTGATGGGCGCAGGCCCCGCAGCGCCCCTTGAGCGGGCGCGGACGGCGGCGCAGTTGCGCCAGCATCGGGTCGTCGCCGGTCCACAGATCGGAGAAGCGCGCGGTCTTCACGTTCCCCACGGTGTAGTCCGACCAGTAGGTATCGGGATGCACACGTCCCAGCGTGTCGATATTGGCCACGCCGAGGCCAGAGGAATTGCCGCCCCAGGCCTCAAGATGGGCGTGCAGATGCGCCACGCGGTCGGGGGTGAAGTGACGCTCGGCCCAGCGCAGCAGATAGACGGCGTCGGCATCGTTGTTGCCAGTCACGATATCGAGCGGCGCGCTGTCCGCCGCAGCCACCCAGGCGCGGTCGATCAACGCGTCGAGGGCGGCACGGGTATGGGCGTGCACCGCATCCTCCCCCCGGTTCTTGTCACCACGCCCGGCATAGACGAGGTGCGAGAGGTAGAACTTGTCCACCCCCTCGTCATCGCAAAGCTGTAGCAAGTCAGGCAATTGGGTCGCGTTGTCCCGCGTCAGCGTGAACCGCAGCCCCACCTTGATGCCGCGCTTTTTGCATTCGCGCACCCCGCGCAATGCGTCGGCAAAGGCACCATCCACGCCGCGAAACCAGTCATTGGTCTTGCCGATCCCGTCGATGGAAATGCCGACATAGTCAAAGCCGACCTCGGCCACGCGATCCGCCGTCTCGCCATGGATCTGCGTCCCGTTGGTCGACAACGCCAGCATCCGCACCTTGTCGCGTGCCGCGTGCGCGATCTCGAACAGGTCCCGTCTGTCGAGCGGTTCGCCCCCCGACAGAATCAGTGCGGGGATCCCGAAATCGCCCAGATCGTCGAGCGTCGCCATGGCCTGCGCATGGGTCAGCTCGCCGGGGAAATCCACGTTTGCGGAGACCGTGTAGCAATGCCGGCATTTCAGGTTACAGCGCCGGGTAAGGTTCCAGATCACCACCGGCCTGACCTCGGCCGCGCCACGCCTTGGGCGCACGGGGGTGGGGGTCACCAGTTGGTGCATATACTCGGTCAGGCGAAACATTACGTGTCTCCTTCGGGCCGTAGCCGCAGCCCCGTCTTCTTCAGAATCCGGGTCGAATAGAGGATGTCATGGCCGCGACAGGCCGCACCCAGTAGCGCGGCGATGCGCCCACGCTTCTCCTCGACCTCGGCGCGGCTCTCCGCGTGGATCATGGCGAACAGGTTATAGGGCCAGTCTGGCAGGGCGCGGGGTCGCTCGTAGCAGTGGCTGACGAAATCCAATGCGCCGACTCGCATGCCCAGCGCTGCCACTGCCGCATCCTCGACATCCCAGACCGACATGCCATTGGCCACCATCCCCAAGGCATAATGATTGGGAGCCGCCGCGATACGACGGATCACGTCGCGCTCCTGCATGGCATGCAGGCGGTCGCAGAGCGTGGCCACGCTCAGCCCCAACTCCGCCGCGATGGCAGCATAGGGCTCGGGTACCAGCGGCAGCCCGCCCTGCGTGGCGGCGATGATGCGGCGATCTGTGGCGTCGATGCTCATGCGGCTATCCTGAACCCGATGAAGAATTCCCGGCGTTTCGGGAAACGGAGCACGCGCAGCCCTGTTTCCCGCTCGATCGACATGGCCACGTCCTCGATTTCTGCTTCCGTTTCCGTGGCCAGCACGAACCACATATTGAGCCGGTGATCGCGTTGATAATTGTGCGCGACCTCTGGCCGGGCATTGACTTTTGTCAGCGCGCATTCGAAATCCGCATCCGGCACCGCCATGGCGCATAGGCAAAACGCACCCCCCATTGCCTCGGCGTCGTAGAACGGGCCAAAGCGAGTGATGATCCGGTCCGCTTTCAATCGTTCGAGCCGCGCCAGCAGGCTGGCCTCGTTCAACCCCAGTTCCTGCGCCACGACGCGAAAGGGTTCGGGGGTGATCGGAAATCCCTCCTGTAGTCGGTTCAGGATCGCCCGGTCGGTGGCGTCGAGGGTCATGCCGGGCTCCTTTCGCGGGTCACGAGCGCGCCGGTCTGCTTGAAGCAATGGCTTGAAAACAACGCCAGGTGCGGCACGTCCTGAAGCTCGGGGCGCCGTGCCGCCGCCTCCAGCGTTTCCAGCGCTTCGGCCCGGCTGCGAGCGTGAATCATGGAATAGAGCCGGTAAGGCCAGACCCCTGCCACCGGCCTGCGTTCGTAGCACAGGGTCACGCCCGGTTGGGCCGCAAGAACCGGCCCGGCGCGCGTGACTGCGTCATGCGGCATGTCCCAGACAACCATAGCATTGGATCGCCAGCCAAGCGCGCGGTGACGCACGATCACGCCGAGGCGGGCAATGATCCGCGCCGCCGACAGTGCCCGGACGCGTGCGATCACCTCGTCCATGCTCAGCCCCAGCGCGTCACCGACACGGGCATAGGGGCGCTCGATCAGCGGCAGGCCGCGCGCCAGCGCCTGCACGATCTCGCGGTCGCCGGGCTGTAGGACTGACACATCGGGTGGCGGTGCGGCCGGCCTCACGCAGGCCTCGCCGCGCAGGGAAAATCCCAGATCGAGGTTGAAGGGTCGCACCAGCGGGAGGTTGAGCACGCGCAGCCCGCTGCGCTGCCCAATTCGGGTCAGTGTGGCCTCCACATGGGTGCGGTCCGGACCGGTGACGACGAACCACAGGTTCCAGGAATTCTCGCGCAGGTAGGAATGGTTCACTCCCGGCTCCGCCCCGATCAGCGCTGCCACCTCCTCGATCCGGTCCTCGGGCGCCGCCACGACAGCGAGCGTGCTGGCCGCGATCGTGCCCGGCGCGACGGTGGCCCCGACCCGGGTGATCTGTCCGGCCGCCTGCTTGGCCCGCAGCCGAGCGATCACATCCGCCTCCGAGGTGCCCAGGTGCTGTGCCAGCGCGGCAAAGGGCCGCGCGTCGATCGGGAAATCGCGCTGCCAGTCATCCAGTAACGCACGGTCGATGGGATCTGCGAAACAGCGCATCGCTCTAGAGCCCCGTCTTGTGCGCGCGGGCGGTAAAGAAGATGCCCGATGGGTTCTCGGCAGCGATCTCACGCAGTTTCTCGAAGCTCTGCGTGTCGTAGACCATGATCTTGCCGGCATCGCGCACCGACAGCCATACCTCGTGGCCGCGCGCGGTGAACTCCATGTGCAGCACACCAGGGCCAGGTTTGAACGTGCGGATGACCTGCTTGGTCAGCGTGTCGATCACCTGGATGGTGTCGTTATTCGGGTGGGCAAAATTCACCCAGACATGGCGACCATCGGGCCGAGCCATCGCGAACACCGGCTGGCCGTAGACGGCGGTGCGCCCGCTTTCCTCGAGGCTGCGTGCATCGACCCAGAGCACTTCGTGCTGGCCCATCGCGGGCAAGGCGAACTCGTGCCCGGCAAGCGCCCAGCCCTCCAGATGCGGCATCTTGTAGACCGGCAGCCCCTCACGCCCCCGTGCATAGCCAGGCAGTATCGGGCGCGGCGTGGGGCTGTCCTGCCAGAGGTCGAGCGCGGTCAGGTGATCCTCGCCGAAGAGTCCGGCGATATAGGTCCGCCCGTCGCCCGTGACGAGTGCGTCGTAAGGATTGCTTCCCATGCCGCTGATTCTGGTGATCTGCAGGGCGTCGCCGCTGAGATCGGCGATCCATGTCTCGCCCTTGTCCCACAGCGAGAAGACGAAGCGCGTACCGGGGATGTCCACCAGCCCGATGGTCTTGGAGCCGGTGGGGATGTCGGCCACCATTTCCAGCGTGTCGGCGTCGAACACCCGCACGCCGCCCGGCTCGTAATTCGACACGGCGACATAACGGCCATCGTCCGATATTGCCCCGCCGATGGAATTGCCCGCCTGCATCACGCGCGCCACGACGCGTCGTTCGAGGATATCAACCTTCGTGAGTCCGCCATCGCGGCCAAAGACATAGGCAAAGCGCTGGTCGGGCGAATAGACGAGGCTCGCGTGGCTCAGATCGCCCAGGCCTTCGATTCGTGCCAGCCGCGCGCGCTCGGACTGGTCCACCACCAGGAGCGATCCGCTCGCGCGCTCCACCACCAGGCCGAGATCGCCCGTGGCTTGCGCCTGCGCGCCCGTGGCCATGGCAGTGCACAACACGACGGTCACCGCGTTCAGCAGGTGTCGGAAATGGGTACTTTTGCCAAGAAGAAGCGCAGGGCCGGTTTCATCTTTCTCCAGATACTCCGGGGGAGTCGCCCGCCGGGCGACGGAGGTAGCGCCCCCGAACAAGCGTCGGAACCGGGTCATTCGGCATCTCCGTTCAGCAGATACTCGGCAATCCACCTTGCATCCTCCTCGCTTAGCAGCGGGCGCCAGGGCGGCATCGGCGTGCCGGGGACGCCGTCGAGGATGACAGCGGCGAGGCTCTCGTCGTCGTGATGCCCAAGGGCCCGTGCGCGGATATCCGGCCCCAACCCTCCGCGGAGCGTCAGCCCGTGGCATGAGCCGCAATCCTGCCGCACCAGGCGTTCGAGCGCCGCGGCGTCCTGATCGGCGAACGCCGGCGTCGCGGCCAACGCCAGTATCAGCGCCGCCCTATTCACCGGCCATCACCTGCGGCAAGTCGGCCGGCAGCGGGACGTCATGGTAGAGCGACACCACGTGTCCGAGGACGAAAAGCACCGGCGCGGCCATCAAGCGAGCGGCCATGTCGGTGCCGATCCGGTCGAGCCGCGAGAGTACTCGTGCCTCGCGCGGGGTCGTGGCATTGGCGACTGCCAGCACCGGCAAGGTTCCCGGCAGGCCCGCGCGCATCAGGTTGAGCGCGATCTCGGCGATATTGGCGGCCCCCATGTAGATCACCAGCGTGGTGTCCTCGCAGGCCAGGCTCTTCCAATCCAGATCGAGTCGCGCGTCGCGGGCGCGGTGACCGGTCACGTAACGCACGCCGGTCGCGAGCCCGCGATGGGTGAGCGGAACGCCGGTCGCCGCCGCCATGCCCTGCGCGGCGGTTATGCCGGGGGCATACTCCACCTCGATACCGTGGGCGGCGAGATAGGCGGCCTCTTCCGAGCCGCGCCCGAAGATCAGCGGGTCGCCGCCCTTTAGCCGGGCAACGGTCAGGCCCTCGCAAGCAAGCTCGCACAGGATCTCGTTGATGCGTTCCTGCGGCACGGTATGGCATTTGGGCGCCTTGCCTACCGGCACCATCCGGGCATCTGTCGGAGCGAGGGCGAGGATTTCCGGCGAGACCAGCCGATCATAGACCACTGCGCCGGCGGTTTGCAGCATCCTGCGCGCACGCACCGTCATCAGGTCTGCCGCGCCGGGGCCTGCGCCGATCAGATAAACCTTGCCTGTCATTGTCCTGGCTCCTCGGCTTGGCTCGGGGTTCATTCGGGAAAGGTGCCGGGGACCCGCTCTTGCGGGACCCCGGCGGCGCGCGTCAGTAGACGTCGGCGCGCGTGTTGTAGACGTTGAACTTGCCCGTGGGCGTGATCAGGCGTTCGTCCTTGATCACCTTCTTGAGCTCCAGCGTCTTGTCGTCGATCACCACGAGGGCCGATTCCTTGTCCGCCGCGTTCCAGACCGAGAACCATATTTCATCACCGGCCTTGTTGAACTCGCCCTGCACGACGCGGGGCTGACCATCGGTGATCCCGGCCCATTCCACCAGTGGCAGAACGGTGTATTCGGGTTCCTCCTGCGCGAGGTCGGCCACATCGAACACGACGACCGAGCCTGACACTTCGGCATCCGGATTGAGCGGCGCATCGACATAGAGGTGCTCCGATTCCGGGTGTGTCTTGACGAAAAGCGATCCGCCGCCCATCGCATAGACCTGCTGCACCATTTTCCAGGCATGGTCGGGATGGTCCACGGGATCGGTGCCGATCATGGCGACGGTTTCATCGCCAAGGTGCGAGGTGACCCAGACCGGCCCGTAGGTGGGGTGGTCGATATTGGCCCCCCGGCCCGGGTGCGGGGTGAGGCCTTGCGTGTCGATCACCGCCTCGACATCGCCTTCCTTGGTGTCGAGCACCACCACCTTGTTGCGCGCGTTTGCCGCCGTCAGGAAATAGCGCTTGGTACTGTCCAGCCCGCCATCGTGCAGAAAGCGTTCGGCCTCTACCTCGGTGATTTTCAGGCTTTTGATGTTGGAATAATCCACCAGGTGGATCTTGCCGGTTTCCTTGATGTTGACGATGAACTCGGGGTTATAGTGCGACGACAGGATCGCCGCGACGCGCGGCTCGGGGTGGTAGGTCTGTTCGTCATAGATCATCCCCCGGGTCGACTTGATCTTGAGGGGCTCCAGCGTGTCGCCATCCATGATCACGTATTGCGGCGGCCAGTAGCTGCCGGCGATCGCATACTTGTCTTCCCAGCCTTCCATCTTGGATGTCTCGACCGAGCGCGCTTCGGTTCCGACCTTGATCTCGGCCACCGTCGCCGGGGTCTCCATCCACAGGTCGATCATGTTGATCCTGGCGTCGCGGCCAATCACCAGCAGATAGCGGCCAGAGGCCGAGATGCGACTGATATGCACCGCATAGCCGGTGTCGATCACTGCCTTGATCTCATAACTGGCCCCGTCGATCAGGGCGATTTGCCCGGCATCGCGCAGCGTGACCGAAAACAGGTTGTCGATGTCGATATCGTTCATCTTCTCGGTCGGCCGGTCCTCGGGGGCGACGTGTACCTTCCAGCTTGCCTGCATCTCGGGCATGCCGAATTCCGGTGGTGCGGCGGGATCCAGAAGCAGGTAGCGCGCCATCATGCCGACCTCGTCCTCGGTCAGGTCGCCCGAGGTGCCCCAGTTGGGCATGCCGGCGGGCGAACCGTAGGTGATGAAATCGCGCAGGTATTCAAACCCGGTTTCACGGGTAATGTCGGTGGTCAGGGGCTTGCCGGTTGCGCCCTTGCGCAGGACGCCGTGGCAGCCCGCGCAGCGTTCGAAATAGATCGTGTTGGCCTTTTGGTATTCGTTTGGTGTCATCACCGGGTCGCCGGGTTTGCGCCCCGGTATTTCGACCTGAAGCTGGCCAAGCGTGGTCATGCTGGGCTCATAGGCCGCCGCGGGGCCGTCGGCATGGTCGGCGGGCTTTGCCTCTTGGGCCTGGGCGCCTGAGATGGCAAGCCCGAGGGCAAGGGCCGCGCTTGACAGCAGCGTGGCGCGCCATGTGGCTTTCCTGGGTATCATTTGGGTTTCTCCAATTCCGCTGGTGAGGCAGGGCCGAGCCTGCGCCGGGGGCGGGGTGATCTCCTTGACCAAAGTCAACGCTCGCCGCTCGACCTGGCGCGACAAGCGGTGGATGATGCGCGCGCTCCTAGCTTTCTGTCTGATCGCTCTTTTGTGGCCTTTCGGGTCCCTATGGGCGCAGGGTGTGGCGCGGCCCGGCTTAGAGCGGACGATGTCTCCTGCCGTTCCCACCCGCGAGATGGCCGCCGAACTCCTTGATCTCGATGGGTCGCTGAGCGTGACCCGGCAGGACGAGGCTGCGCCAGGCTGGCAGATCTCCGGGCCGACAGGCGTGGCGGGCTTCATTGCCTCGACTTGGGAGGTGACGCGGTCAGTTGGCTATTCGGGCCGCCCGCTGGATATGCTCGTGGCCGTGGACATGCAGGGCCGTATCGCCGGGGCGCGGCTCATGCGTCATGCCGAGCCGATCTTGACGCTGGGTCTGTCGGACGATGACATCGCGCGCTTCGTCGGTGGCTTTGCCGGGGTCGATCTGGCCGATCCGGGCGGCCCCGGCCCGGGGCCGGATATGCCTGACATCATCTCGCGCGCCACAGTCTCCACCGGGGTGATCCGCGATTCGATCCTGCGCACCGCGCGCACGCTGGCCATCGCGCGCGGGCTGTTGCCGGGCGGCGGGATCGACCGGGTAACATATAAACCCCGCGACTGGGCTGCACTGATGGGGCAGGGGGCCATCACGAGCCGCAAGGTAACCCTGACCGAGGCGGCCGAGGCGCTGGCCGGCGCCAAGGTGCCGGTGCCGGAGGGTGATGCGCCTTTCATAGAGCTATACGCGGCCCTGCTCGATCCGCCTGTGATTGGCCGTAACATTCTGGGCCAACAGCAATATACACGCGCGGTGGGGGCGCTTGGCCCCGGGGAAACCGCGCTTTTCGTCGCCTCGCGCGGGCTTTACTCGCATCGCGGTACCGCTTGGCGTCAGGACGGTGTGTTCGATCGGCTGACGGTGGTGCAGGGCGAGGCGCGCATCGCGCTGATCAAATCCGGCTACACCCGGATCGACGAGCTGGCCATCGAAGGCAAGCCCGAGTTCAAGGAACGCAGCATCTTCCGCCTGCCGGGTGACGAATTCGATCCCACGCAGCCCTTCACGTTGGAATTGCGGGCAAGCCGGGCTGCCGAGACAGGGGAGGTCAGCTTTGCCGCCCATCTGGGTTACGCACTGCCTGCCGCCTATATCACCGAGCCGCCCGCCGAGCCCGCGCCGCTCTGGCAAGAGCGTTGGCAGGAAAAACGGCTTCAGGTCGCCTCCGTCATGGTCATGATGGCCGCGCTCACGCTGATCCTGCTGGCGCAGGAATGGATCGTCCGACGCAAACGGCTGTGGCTGGGGCTCCGGCTGGGATATCTCACCCTCACGCTCGTGTGGCTGGGCTGGGTGCTGGGTGGGCAATTGTCGGTCGTGCAGGTGGTGGCTTTCGTGCAGTCGCTGCTTTCGGGCTTTCGCTGGGAGACCTTCCTGATCGAGCCGGTTATCTTCACGCTCTGGTCCGGCGTAGCGCTGGGCCTGCTGTTCTGGGGGCGCGGGGTATTTTGCGGCTGGCTCTGTCCCTTCGGGGCGCTGCAGGAGTTGACAAGCCTCGCCGCGCGCCGTCTGGGCGTGCCGCAGATCACGGTGCCGCACGCGGTGCATGAGCGGCTCTGGATCATCAAATACACGCTCTTTCTGGCGATCCTCGCGCTCAGCTTCTACTCGATGGACCTGGCGCTGCGTCTGGCCGAGGCGGAACCGTTCAAGACCGCCATTTCTATGCGGATGATGCGCGCCTGGCCGTTCGTCGCCCTTGTTCTGGTGCTGCTTCTGGCGGGGCTCTTCATCGAGCGGTTCTATTGCCGCTATCTCTGCCCGCTTGGCGCGGGGCTGGCGATCCCGGCGAAGTTACGGGTCTTCGACTGGCTGCACCGCCGCCCGCAATGCGGCCGCGAATGCCGACTTTGCGAGACGAAATGCACCGTCGGTGCGATCGACCCGCTGGGGCGCATCAACCCCAATGAATGCGTGCTCTGCCTGCGATGTCAGGTGGTGATGAACGATCCGGGGACGTGCCCGGTGCTCAAACGTCGCCAACGCCGGACCGAAGCCACTACATGATGACCGGTCCCGTGCCAGGCCACTCTCCAGCAAGGTCTTGACCGGAAAACAGAAGCGTTGACAGGGACAGCTTGTCTGCCGATGGACCGGCGGCAGCCATTGCGCTAAGACTCGAGGCGAACAACGTGCTCTGGTCGGTGGTTTGATCCTCATGAAGAAATCCGAGAGTCTAGAGATTGCGAAAAGATCGCTGCTTCTGGCCAACCTGCCGGAGCAGGTGACCGACGCATTGCTGAGCGATGCATCGATCCGTGAATTCGCCCGGGGAGAAACGGTTTTCCTGCAGGGAGAGAACGCGAGCGTGATCCACGTGGTTCTAGACGGGTGGGTCAAGCTTTACAGAATTGCGCCGAATGGCAGCGAGGCCGTCGTCAACGTGTTTACGCGAGGCCACAGCTTTGGCGAGGCGGTGGCGTTTCGGATGCAGCCCTATCCGGTGTCGGCCGAAGCCGTGACCGATTGTGTTCTCATGCAGATCCCGGCGCGTCGTTTCATCTCTATCCTGCATCGGGAACCGGAAGTGGCGATTGCCGTTCTGGCCTCGACCTTCCAGCACCTGCACGATCTTGTCGGGCAGGTCGAGCAGATCAAATCGCAGACCGGCGCGCAGCGTGTTGCGGATTTCCTGATACATCTTTGCACGCGTGATTCCGGGACCTGCGTGGTGACGCTGCCTTATGACAAGGTGCTGATTGCCGGACGGTTGGGAATGAAACCCGAGAGCCTGTCGCGGGCATTTGCCAAGCTGAAACCCGTTGGAGTGCATATCGCACGCCACAACGCCACCATCGACGATATCGAGGCGCTGCATGACTATGCCGAAAGAGATCCGGCAGACGCATGGGGCAAGGCACTGTGAACAGGCTCGAAATTGCCCTCGCCGCAATTGATGCGGCCAACGCGCACGACCCCGACACGACAGAGGGGCAACCGGCCGCGCAGCTTTATGGCCAGAGAATGAGCGCGGAGTTGTCCAGGCTGTTTCCCGATGCCTCGGCGCCGTTGCAGATCGCCGCACGGGGTCAGCATATCGAACGCTGGATCATGAAAAGGCAGGAGTTTCCGGAGGGGCGTGCCGGGTACCTGGAATGGCGCACCGAGCTTGCCAAACATCATGCCAAGCGCGTGGGCGAGATCATGCTGCAGGCGGGCTACGACCGGGCCGACGCCGAGCGCGCGGGCCGCATGATCCGCAAGGAGGGCATCAAGCGCGACCCGGAGGTGCAGGCGTTGGAAGATGTCATCTGTTTCACCTTCCTGAAGTGGTATTTCGCCCCATTTGCGCCCACGCAGGACCCGGCAAAGCTCGAAAGGATCGTCGTCAAGACGGCGCGCAAGATGTCGGCGCAAGGGCGCGCGCGCGTGCTTGACGAGTTTGACCTTCCCGAGACATTAGCCGCGGCGTTCCGGCCCCGAGCCTAGCCCAGGCCCGGCGCGAGGTAGAGCCCGAGAAGGACGAGGCAGAACAGGGCGAGCGCGATCTCGAACCCGTGCCGCCAGAATGGTGCCTGCGCCAGCCCGAGGTATTGCGCGAGGATCACCCGGGCCTTGAGCCATGCGAGTGTCAGGATGGACACCCCGGCGATCGCCGTGAGGCCCGGCGGCCAGAGCCAGAGCGACAAGGCGGTCGAGCCGAGGCTGAGCCCGATCAGCACGGCCCAGGCGCGCAGCAGGGGATCGCGGGGCATCGCGGTCACCTCAGCAGGTAGATGACCGGAAAGAGCAGCACCCAGACCAGATCGACCATGTGCCAGAAGGCCGTCCCCGCCTCTATGTTGCGGGGCGCGTCCTGCCATGCGACCAAGGTGAGAACCACCACCCCCGCCACAACGTGCGCGGCGTGAAAGCCGGTGAGCAGGTAGTAAAAGGTAAAGAACGGGTGCGTGTCCCAGGCGATGCCCGCGCCCGCCTTGGCCGCGTACTCCACGGATTTGATGATCAGGAACACTACGCCCAGCAAGGCCGCACCGAGAAGCGCAAGACGTGTCAGGCCGCGCCGAGCGTATTCGCTCTGACGCAAGGCGAAAGCGGCGAGGGCGCCGGAGGTAATGAGCACGACAGTGTTGATCCCCGCGCCGGTGCGGTAGAGCGCGTCCTGTGCTGTGGCAAAGCCTGCAGGGTCCGTTATCCGCACGGCGAGAAAGGCCGCGAGACCCGCGCCGAATACCAGAAGCTCGCTGACGATCAGCACCCAGATCATCAGATCGCCGGGCAATTCGTCGAAAACGCTTGCGTCGCTCATGCGCCGACCAGTTCGCGGTAGATCATCGGCAGTGCCTCGGTCAGGCGTTCGGGGTGTGGGATGACGTGAAAGCCGCCCTGCCCGAACATCCGCGCGAACCAGCTTTTGGCCTGTTTGTCGACGGTGATGCCAAAGACCGACTGCCCGGCGCGGCGCGCTTCGCGCACTGCCATCGCGGTGTCCTCGATGCCGTGACGCCCCTCGTAATGGTCGAGGTCGTTGGGCTTGCCATCTGTGATGACCAGCAGCAGGCGGCGCTTGCGTGCCTGTTGTGCCAGACCGGCAGATGAATGGCGAACTGCGGCCCCCAGACGGGTGTAGAAGCCGGGGCGAAGCGCTCCGATGCGCTGCTCGACCGTCCCGGTCATTGGTTCGGCGAAACCCTTGCAGGTCTGGATATAGACGCGGTCGCGCTTGAGCGACGAAAAGGCGTGGATGGCGAAATCGTCGCCGCAGGCATCCAATCCCCAGGCGAGAGCCGCCAGCGCCTCGCGTTCGATGTCGATCACGGCGCGATCGCCCACCGCGCTTTCGGTGGAGCGCGACACGTCGAGCAGGATCGACACCGCGAGATCGCGCGCGATGGGGCGGGTTTGCCGCCATATGCGGTTGGTGCCCGCGCCATTGGCGAGGATATCGACCCGCGCGCGCACCGCCGCCTCCATGTCAAGCTCGTCACCGTCCAACTGGCCGGGGATCGAAACGCGCCCGGGGCGCAGAGCCTCGAACTGACGTCTGACATGGGTGATGCGGCGGGCCGCGCGCGGGTCCTGGCGGAAGGAGGGGACGCAATCCTCCGGCTCTGCCAAGCTATCGAGGACGCGCACATGGTCGGGCAGGTATGCGCCGCTGCGCGTGTCCCATTCCGGGTAGGTGGTGATGCCTGAAATACGCTCGCGGTCCACGTCCTCGGGGGCGAGGTCGAGATGTAGCTTGAGGCGGGTCGCGGGGGCCTTGGAAACCTGTCCGAGGCCGATTTCCTCCTGGTCGTCGGCGGCCTTCTTGGCCGAGTCGGGATCGTCGTCATCGACCCGGCGGTTGAGGTTGAGGAACTCGGCCCAGCTCAGGATCGCCTCGAACTTGTGCAGGATCAGGCTGTCGCGGCGATCAGCCTGATCGGCCTTGCGGCGGCGGGCGCGGTGGGTCTTGTTCGAGCCCTCCTCGGGCGGGCCGTCGGCATCGCGGCTCTCGACCTCGTCGCGGGCCGAAAGGATCAGTTCGCGCAGGTCGGGCCAGAGCGCGACGGGCCGGTAGGGGCGATAGCCGCGCGGGGCGGTGATGGTGGGGAGGTCGCCGGTCTCAAGCGCGGTCTTGAACGCTTGGGCGCGGTCGCAAAGCGGCGCGGGATCACCCAGAAGATGCCGGATCAGCGCCTCGATGGCGGCCTCGCTGCGCGGCAGGCCATTGGCGGGGCGATAGTGCAGCGTGGCCGAGCAGAGGCCATTGTAGAGGTCGCGCAGCCCCGGCGCGGCGACCAGCGCGGCCTTGGTCATCTCATGCGCCGCGCGCAAGGATAGCAGGTCGGCGCGCAGCGGGTCTGGGTCGGTCGCGGGATCAGGCGCATGGGCCACAGCCGCCGCGAGCCAGAGGTAGAGCGCGCCATTGGCCTCGCGCGAGGGAAAGAGCGCCAGGGTATCGGGCAGGCGCAGCACCTCGCCGTCGAAACTGGCGCGCGGGGTCAGTTCGGCCTCGGTGCCCAAGCGGCGCAGGAACCGCAGGCGGTGGCGCGAAACCTCCGGCGAGACCGGCCTGATCTCGACCGAAGGCGCGCCACCCAGCCCTCGGAAAAAGACTGCCAGCCGCCCGCTGACCTCAGAGAGGTCAACCGCGGCTCCGTGATGCACCTGCGGCGCATCGAGGCGACTGGCAAAAGCGTGCCACAGCTTCCCGATGGTTTCTTCGGGCTCCCATGGCTCGATTTCGATCCCGGTCATGGCCATGCCTCACCCAAAGACGGCCGTCACGAGATCGAGGAGCCCGCGTTTGATATCCGCGTCATCGGTCAGGGGCTGGATCATCGCCGCCTCGATGGCGCGCTCGACCGGCATTCCCGTGGCGATGAGGGTCGCGGCGTAGATGACGAGGCGGGTCGAGACACCCTCCTCAATGTCCTGGCCCTTGAGGGTGCGCAGCTTGCCGGCGAGGCGCACGAGGGCGCGGGAGCGCTCCTCCGGCAGACCGGATTCACGGCTGACGATCCGGGTTTCCAGATCGGGGGCGGGAAAGTCGAACTCCATCGCGACGAAGCGCTGCCGGGTGGAGGGCTTAAGCGTTTTCAGGATGTTCTGATATCCTGGGTTGTAGGACGCCACGAGCATGAAGCCGGGGGCGGCCTCGATCTCTTCGCCGGTGCGGTCGATGGGCAGGATGCGGCGGTCATCGGTGAGCGGGTGCAGCACCACGGTCACGTCCTTGCGAGCCTCGACCACCTCGTCGAGATAGCAGATCGCGCCCTCGCGCACCGCGCGGGTGAGCGGGCCATCGACCCAGACCGTCTCGCCACCCTTGAGCAGGTAGCGCCCGATCAAATCCGCCGCCGAGAGGTCATCGTGACAGGCCACGGTATAAAGCGGGCGGCCAAGCGTTGCGGCCATATGCGCCACGAATCGGGTCTTTCCGCAGCCCGTCGGCCCCTTGAGCAGTACCGGCAGGTCGTTCTGGCTCGCTGCCTCGAACAGCGCGCATTCCCCGCCTTGTGCGAGGTAGAAGGGGGCGGTGGCCGCCCCCTGTTGTTGCAGGGTCATATCTCCGTCCATCGGTCTCACTCCGCTGCGACCGAAGGCTCGGTCGAGATGATCTCGCGCCGCGGCACGGCCAGAGAATAGATCAGCAGGACTACGCCGATGAACACCACCACGCCCGCGCCAAAGCGCATCCAGTAGAAGATTGCGATCTGGTCCTGGACGTTCATGTAATATTCGCCCAGCACGCGCTGCATGTGCGTCTGCACCGTGCCCGCGAAGGTCAGCGTGAAGGTCATGAAGACCATACCGCCCGACATGAGCCAGAACGCCGCCATGTTGAGCACCTGGTTATAGGGATCGCGACCCCGCAGGATGGGCAGCGCGTAGGTGAAGATCGCGATGTTGAGGCAGACATAGGCGCCGTAGAAGGCGAGGTGCCCGTGCGCCGCGGTGATCTGCGTGCCGTGGGTGTAATAGTTGACCCCGTGCAGCGTGTGCAGGAAGCCCCAGACGCCTGCGCCGAAGAAGGCAAGCGTGGCGCAGCCCAGCGACCACAGGAGAGCCGCCTTGTTGGGGTGGTCGCGCCGTCCCTTCCAGACCATGACGAAGGCAAAGGCCATCATCGCGAAGAAGGGGATCACCTCAAGCGAGGAGAAGATCGAACCTATCCACTGCCAGTAACCCGGCGTGCCGATCCAGTAGTAATGGTGTCCGGTGCCAAGTATGCCAGAGAAAAGTGCTGCGGCAACAATGACATAGAGCCATTTCTCCACCACCTCGCGGTCCACGCCCGTGAGCTTGAGCATCAGGTAGGCGAGGATCGACGCCATGATCAGTTCCCACACGCCCTCGACCCAGAGATGGACGATGTACCACCAGTATTGCTTGTCCACGGCGAGGTTGTCAGGGTTGTAGAAGGCGAAGAGAAACAGGAGCGCCAGCCCCCACAGACCCAGGAGCAGGATGTTGGAAATCGCCGTCTTTCGACCCTGAAGCACCGTCATCGAGACGTTGTAGAGAAAGATCAGCGCGGCGACGACGATGCCGATTTTGACCCAGACCGGCTGTTCGATGAATTCGCGCCCCTCCTTGCCCAAGAGCCAGTGTCCCTCGAACAGGTTGAAGAGATAGGTCACGACGACACCCAGTGTGCCGACCACGAGAATGATCAATTGCAGGTATGCCAGCTTGGGTGAGTGGATTTCGCGCTCGGCCTCCTCTGGGATGAGGAAGTAGGCCGCCCCGAAAAAGCCTAGCAATAACCATACGATGAGAGAGTTTGTGTGCAGCATTCTGAGCGTGCTGAACGGCACCAGTTCGCTTAGGAAATTGGGGCTGACATAGACCCAGCCCACCAGCAGGCCGCCGATGATCTGGATGAGAAAGAGCGCGAGCGCCACCGAGAAGTAGGCCAGCGCGATTTTCTGCGTTTCGTATTTCATTGGTCCGGTCCTTTCTCAGCCCGCGTCATTGGGCGGCCAGCCCTGTGCGTCGATGGAATCGACCCAGCGCAGGAAATCCGCGAGCCCGCGGGTCTCTTCCTCGGTCAGCTCGAAATAGGGCATCTGGCGACGCCCCTCGGTGCCGCTGGGCTGCGACTTGATCCAGCCGTCGAGCATCTCGTAGGCTCCGTCCGGGTCGTCGGCCACGCCCCAACGGGTAGTGACATTTGCCAGTTCAGGCGCAAAATATGCGCCCTCGCCCATGATCGAATGACAGTTGATACAGGTCTTGTCCTCCCAGACCTTCTTGCCCAGCGCGACGCTCTCGGTCAGGGTCTCGGCATTGGTCGAGGTGGTGACGATATAGCGATGCGAGTGCACCGACAGACCCACGAAGATGATGATGAAGAACAGTGACCCCCCGTAAAATATGTTTCGGGCCATGCTCTTGGTCATGACTTCGCGCATGATGATCTCCTTTGCGCGTTGATGCGTGTGGGGGGGACAGTGCGCCGGGCGCGCGGCGTGCTCCTTGACAATTGTCAACGGCGGCGCGCGAACGAGCGGCGCTGGCGCACGGGCGCCGGGCCCGGCGAATGCGCACGCTGGTGGCAGATGGATCAGGGACGAACCTGCAGGTTCGGGGCGCGAACCGCACGGTTCGCCCCCGAACGGCGCGCGGTTGGTTTACGCGCTGTTAGTCGCGCCAGAGAGCCTCGGCGTGAAAGCCGACATGCTCTTCCATGAACGTCGCGATGAAGAAGTAGCTGTGGTCGTATCCCGGCTGCATCCGGAAGCTGCCCTGCTGGCGGCGGCCGATGGCGGCGGTGGCGAGGGTTTCGGGGCGCAAAAGATCGAGGAATTGGTCGGAGGTGCCGGTATCGACGAGCATCGGCCCGTCGAAGCCGCGTTCGGCCATCAGCAGGCTCGCGTCATGGGCGGCCCAGGCGCTCTCGTCCGGGCCGAGATAGGCGGCGAACTGCTTGCGGCCCCAGTCGCCGCCGGTGGGGTTGCAGATGGGCGAGAAGGCCGAGACCGAGCGGAACCGCCCCGGGAGCGACATCGCCAGCGTCAGCGCGCCGTGCCCGCCCATCGAGTGGCCGGTGATGGCCTGCCGGTCCATGTCGAGCGGAAACTCGGCGCCGAGGAGCGCGGGCAACTCGGTGGCGACGTAGTCCCACATGCGGAAATGCGGTGCCCAGGGCGCTTCGGTGGCGTTGACGTAGAAGCCCGCCCCCTGACCGAGATCGAACGCCTCGTCATCGGCCACACCCTCGCCGCGCGGGCTTGTGTCGGGAAACACGAGCGCGATGCCCTGCTCGGCGGCCCAGCCCTGTGCGCCGGCCTTGACCATCGCGTTCTCGTGGGTGCAGGTCAGCCCCGAGAGATACCACAGTACCGGCACCGGGCCGCTCTGCGCCTCCTCGGGCAGGAAGAGCCCGAAGGTCATGTCGCAGCCGCAAACCTCGGAAGCGTGGGTGTAGACGCCCTGCCTGCCGCCAAAGCAGGCGTTTTCGGAAACCGTGTGTATCATGGACCTGTCCTTTCGTCGTCTTCGTGTCAGTAAAGCGCGCCGGTCCAGCCGATCACCGCCGAGACGCTGAGCACCGCCGCGGCGGTGGAGATGAAGATCGCCGAGGACACGCGGCGCGGCGCGACCCCGTAGCTTTGCGCGATGATGAACACGTTTCCCGCCACCGGCAAGGCCGCCGCCGCGATTACCACCGCCGCCGAAAAGCCCGGCATGTCGAACACCCACAAGAGCGAGATTGCCACCGCCGCCGGGTGCAGCACCAGCTTGCAAAAGGAGAGCCAGCCCGCCACGTGGGGCCGCTCGGCGGCCTTTTCCGCCAGCGACGCGCCGATGGCAAACAGCGCGCCGGGCGTGGCCGCGCCGCCCAGGAGCGCGAGGAAGGCGTTCATCGTGTCGGGGATCGGCAGGTCGAGCGCGGACCACGCGAAGCCCGCGGCAATGGAGACGATCATCGGGTTGCGGATGAGGCCGCCGCCGATGCTGCGCAGGATCGCGGGCGACATGCGCCCGTCGCGTGCGCCGGTGATGAGGATCACCACCAGCGAGCCGAACACCAGCAGATCGACCGCCAGCACCAGCATTACCGGGCCGATGGCCGCCTCGCCCATCAGCATGGCGAGCATCGGCACCCCGAGGAAGCCCACGTTGCCGATCACCGCGCATTGCGCCTCGATCGCCGCCGTCTCGACCCGCTGGCGGCGCAGCATCGCCACCAGCGTCGCCAGCAGGTAGACGACGAGGCTGGCCGAGAGGTAGGCCGCGACCAGCCGCCAGTCGAGCACCTCGGCGAGCGACAGGTTGGCGGAGAAGCGAAACAGCATCGCCGAGAGCGCGAAGTAGAACACGAACTTGGTGAGCCAGGCGGTGCCCGCGGGCGAGAAGAAGCCGCTGCGCCCGGCCCCGTAACCGAGGCCGATGAGAAGAAAGAAGGGCAGGGTCTGGAAGAACACGCCGAGCATGGCGGGCACTGGTAGCAGGCTGGCCCGGCACGTCAATCGGCAAGAGGACGTAGCGAGGGGCGGTACGAGGTAGCGGGATCCGCAGAAGGCGCCGTTCAGAGCGATCTCGCGGATTGGGCGGTGCCGTCAGGCAATGGCGAACGGGTCGTCCAGCACGCCGACGAGCGGCATGAGGAATTCGCCGTTCGTCGGGTCCAGCGCATCTGTATAAAATTGATCCGTGGCGTCGATGGCGTCTTCGATGCTCTGCTGCGATCCATCGAACAGTTCCATGACTTCGAGGCCATTCAGAGGGTCCGACATACCTTTGATAACGGTGAAGTAGATGCCGATATCGACCTTGTTCTCGATATAGTCGATATCCGTGCCTTGCGCCCCGTTGAGAAGTCTCGAAATAAAAACGTCCCGCGGGATTGTCCCCGAATTCAAGTGTCCCAGCCAGAAGTCGAAGCCGCCTTGATCAGGATCGCGTCCGAGAACGTTGTTGTAGACTGCCTCGACAAACTCAGCGTTGGACGAGTCGTCCGGGTACAGCGCCCGGGTCTCGTCTGCGGTATCGAACCGGGCGGCGATCTCTTCCAGGGTCCGTCCGTTACTGAACGCCGTCGCCCAGAAATACAGGCCCGTCGCGTCCGGGGCCCGGTTGAAATACGCGATGTAGAGCTCGATCAGGTCCGCGAACTGCTCCTCGTTCAGCGCCACCGGCCCGCCGAACCGATCCAGGTTCATGGGATTGCCCCCCAGCGCCGGGATCTCGGTATCAAAGTCCAGGAATTCCATGTCGATGAGCGTGTCGGTGCCGTTGCCATCCGCGCGCCGGTCGGTGAGCGTGGTGCCGCCCGGGCTCAGCGTCAGCGTGTAGCTTGACTGGTCACCGGAATAGACGGCCATGTCCCTGCCCGCCCCGCCCTCAAGCAGGTCATCGCCCGCGCCGCCGGTGAGCGTGTCGTTACCGGCCTCGCCCCGGAGCGTGTCGTCGCCCGCGCCGCCGGTCAGCGCGTCGGAGCCCGAGGTGCCGACGAGTGTGTTGGACTCGTTGGGGGCGTTGGGCCCGGGGGGTATGGGGGGGCCGGTAGGGGTGCCGGGGGTGTCGGGGCCGGTGGGGGGCGTGACCGGCGGGGGGATGTCGGCGGCGATGATCGGCAGCCGGTCGGGCCAGTCGAACACCGGACCGAACAGGGTGGCGGCGTCGGGCACGACCGGCGTGGGGCTCGACAGCTCGATCACCGTGTCGCGGAAGGTGATGCGCGCGGTACCCGGTCCTGCGTCGATCCCGAGCTGTGCGGGACCGCGCAGCATCGGCAGGTCCGACAGGTCGAGCCGGTCGGTGCCGGGGGAGAAATCCGTGATCGTCACGCGACCCGATTCGGCGGAGACGACGAAGGTATCCGCGCCCGCGCCGCCGCGCAGGACCGTGTCGCCCGGCCCTGCCACGAGGATGTCATCGCCCGCGCCGCCGTCGAGCGTATCGGCACCGGCGCCCTGCGAGGCGAGCAGGTCGTCGCCCGTGGTGCCCGCGACAAGGGCAGCGGTGTCGCCCAAGTTGGTCACGACGACTCCGAGGTCCGAGATATCCTGCGAGAACTGGCTGACGCCGCCCCGCGAATCGCCGGCCACGAAGACCTGTAGCTGTTCGCCGAGTATCGCCGCGCCGATATCCTCGACATTTTCCAGCCCGAGGCCGATGTCGTGGGGCAGCGTCTCGACATGCAATAGCCGACCGTCGGGCAGCAGGCGAAACAGGCTGAGCCCGTCATCGGCGCCGCCCGCGACGATGAAGACGTGATCGCCCGCCTGCGCGACGCTCAGTGCGTGGACCTCGCCGAAGCGGGTGCCGAGCGTGTCGAGCAGGTGGTCGGCGACCGTCAGGCTGCCGTTGTCGCCGACGCGCACGACGCTGAGCGAATCGGTGCCCGCCGAACCGATCACCGCCCATGTGGCACCATGCGCCGAGACCACCGCCAGCGTGGTGGGGTCGGCCACCGACAGGCCGTGCGTGCCATCGACCCGGGCGCCCGGGCTGAGCGCGCCGGTGGTGGGATCGACGCCGAAGGCGTGCAGCACGCCGGTGGTCTGATCTAGCGCGAGAAGGCGTTGGCTGGTGCCATTTCCCGCCATAGCCAGCAGCGTCGGGCCGTCGAAGGCGGGCATGTCGCCAGGCCCCTGCGACGTGGCGGCCAGGGCGGGGGTCGGCGCGCCGGGGCGGTAGACGAGGATCCGGCCCGCGCCGCTATCGGCGACGAATAGCGTCTCGACCCCGCGCACCCAGGCCGAGACCATTGCCGAGACAGTGCCGCCATCAGAGGGCAGCGCGGCCAATGACAGCATCTCTCCGAAGCTGCCATCGTCGTTGATTTGGTGGGCGAGAAGCGCCGCGCCGCTGTCATCGGGAGCGGCGCCGAAGGCGAGTGATTGCTGGCCCGGTCCGCCCACGGGCGTCGCCAGGCCGGTTTTGCCGGTGCTGGCGGCGCCGGAGAAATGCGTGGTGTCCACCAGCGTGGCGGTCGTGCCCTCGTCAAGACGCCAGGAGATCAGCCCACCGGCGGGGCCGGTTCCGGCCACGAGATGCAGGCCGCCATCGAGCCGCGCGAGCCCGAGATCGCGCAGGTCCTGATCCAGCAGGGGATCGCCGAGCAGAAGGTGGGAGATGAATTGCAGGCTCATCCGAGCACCAATCCGGTTTGGGACACCGGATCGCTATGCGCCGCGATCGCGCACCAGGCGGATCGTAATTCCGGCAGAACCATGCCTTTCGACTACGGCTTTACGCAAATTCTTCGCGCTTTCGGTGCAGGCGCGTCGGAGTGCCCGGCCATCGACCATTACCCGGGACGTCGGCCCGCAATCCTGGTGGTCATTCCTCTTGATCGAGCCATGACTGGAATCGCCGCTGTCGCAGGGCGCGGGTGTTGGCATACCACGCGGCATCGCGGACAAGGGCGCGCCCGCCATGCTGTGGCGCGTTGGGCAGATGCACGCGCATCGGGATGCCGGTCTCGGGGTTGAGACCGATCCGTTCGAACGCCGATTTTCGCGCCGGGCCGTATGGGATGCGTTCGGAGAACCGCGCCATGATGGCCGGTTGCAGGGCGTGAACGAGAAAGCGGCGCGCGAGCCTGGCAGTTTCGGTGGTTGCCGGGATCGCCCAGACCTCGGTGCCGATGATCCGGCCGTCCCAAGCGATGTCGACGGGAACCGCCCCGCGCCTTGCCACGTCGAAGAACCGGCCGTTGAAACCCGAGGCCATCACGGCATGGCCCTCCGCCAGCATCTGCGCGGGTTGCGCCGGGTCGTCCCACCACAGGATGTATTCGCGGATCGTATCGAGCTTGCGAAAGGCGAGACGCAATCCCCGGTCGGTGCTGAGCAGCCCATAGACCTGCTCGGGGGGCACGCCCTCGGCCAGCAGGGCCCATTCCAGAATACCGTCGGGGCCGTGCTGGACCGCGCGCTTGCCGGGAAACCGCGTGGTGTCAAAGAAATCCTCGATCCGGGTGGGTTTTATGCCCGGAAAGGCACGTTCGTCATATGCCATGACGCGGGCGTATACGTTCTGGGGGATGGCGCAGCGGGTGGGTGTGTGCGGGGCGAAATCCGCCATCGCGGCATTGCCGACAAGCGCCTGCGCATCGAGCCGCAGCAACAACCCCTCGGCGCAGGCGACGCGCGCCTGATCGGCGAGCATGTCGATCACGTCCCATCCCTCTGCCGCGGCGCGGTCGCGCAGAGCCGCGACGGTGCCGTCGTACTGCAGGGCCTCTACCGCATGGCCGGTGGTTTCGGAAAAGGGGGCGAACACCGCCTTGCGCTGCGCGGCCTCGTAGGCTCCGCCCCATGTGGCGACGGTGAGGTCCTGCGCCAGCATCGGGGCGCAGAGGAGCACGGTCCAGAGGGTGATGAGGCTAGAGCGCAGCATTCTCTTCCTCCCTGATGCGGGCGACGTGGTCGAGCCATGCGGTGACCATGTCCGCCTCGGACACGGCCCCGAGGTAGCGCCCGTCCGCGCGCGCGACGACGGGCACCGCGTCGCCGACGAAGCCGCGCATGCGCTCCATCGCGTCGGCGAGGCTGGTGTCGTCCTCGAAGGTGAGCGTCGCGGGCTGCTGCCCGTCAGACGGGCTATAGACGCCGACAAGCTTGCCCTCGGCGTCGAGAACGAAGGCTTGCCGCCAGCCACGCTCGGAGAGGCGCCGGGCGATCGTTTCAGGCGTGTCTTCGGGGGTCATCGTGACCGCGTCCTCGCTCAGGAGGTCACGCACGGGCAAAGCCGCGAGATGCGCGCGGTCCCGTCCAAGGGAAAAGTCCATGCCGCGGCGGGCGAGCTGAATGTCGAACAGCGACCGTCCGAACAGACGGTGCGAAACGAGGTTGGAGAACACCACCGCGACCATCGCGGCGATGGTGATGTCGTAATTGCGGGTCAGTTCGAACACGATCAGGATGCAGGTGAGCGGCGCGCCGATCACGGCGCTGGCAAAGGCCATCATCGCGCCGATGGCATAGACCGCGACACCCGAGGTCGGGATGCCACCGGCGCCCGACGCCAGCATCCAGAACAGCGCGCCGATCAGGCTGCCGATGAGGAGGGCGGGGCTGAATACGCCGCCGGAAAACCCCGCGCCCACGCAAAGCGCGGTGAGCACGATCTTGGCGAGGATCAGCACCACCAGCTCGCCCTGGCCGAACGCCCCCTCGATGGTGGCAAAGCGCAGCGTTTCGGTGCCGATGCCCAGCACGTCCGGCAACGCAAGCGCGGTTAGCCCCACCGCGAGCCCCGCCACGCCGGGGCGCAGGGCGGGATGTGCGATCAGGCCCGCGATCCACGGTCCGCAGGCCAGCACCAGCCGCATGAAGCCGATTGCCGTGAGCGCGACCAGCAGGCCCAGAAGGGCGAAAAGTGCGAATTCATAGCCATGCGCCACGCCGGCGAAATCCACGAGGAAGAGCGCGGGCCGCTCGAAGATCACGTTGGCGATCACGTAGCCGGTGACAGAGGCGACCGTCACCGGCGCAAAGGCCTGCGTCGCGTAGTGCCGCAGCACCACCTCGTGGGCAAAGACCAGCCCGGCGATGGGGGCATTGAACGCGGTGGCGATGGCCGCCGCGACACCGCAGCTCATGGCGATCCCGTCGAGATTGGGCACGTCGGCGCGCAGCCTGCGGACCGCCCCGCCGAACAGCGCGCCGAGATAAACCATCGGCCCGTATTGGCCCACCGAGGCCCCGGTGCCGAGCGACAGGATCGCGGTGAGGCTGGAGACGAGGCCGCTGCGCGTGTCGGGGAGCGGGCGGCGGAACTGCACCGCGCGAATCACGTCGGGTGGCCCGAGAGGGCGGCGTTCGGGCGACAGGTGCCGGTGCAACAGCCCCACGCACAGCCCGCCCAGCGTGGGGACCAGCAGGGTCGCGAGGGTGACGAGCCAGGGCGTCCCTTCCCATTGCACCCGCGCGCGCGGCGCGACCAAGAGGGCCGAATTGAGCGCCGAGACCAACTCGACAAACGCGATCGCCGCGAAAGAGGCCGCCGCCCCGACGCCGAGCGCCGTTCCCGTCAGGATCATCATGCGGAGGACCGGGCGCGCGGGATTTGCGTGGGGCACAACACTCATCCGGACATATTCCGCATTCCGGGCCCGCCGCACAAGGCACGGTCGCAAGGAGGCTTGTCGCGGGCAAACGGCATCCGCCAGGGGAGCCTGCCCTGTGCGGGCTACCTCACCGCGCCGCGATACTTGCGGGTGTTGTCAGCAGCGATGGCACGATCTGCTGGATCACGCGGTTCCACTTGGTGACCGGTTGCTCCTCGACGAAGACGATGTCGTTAGGGCGCATTTGCATCCGCGTGGCTAGGGTGATGTTGACGGCGTTGCGCGTATCGAGGTGCCAGGCGGTGACAGCCCCGAAATCGGCGGGGTCCTGCGACGGGCGCAGCACGTAGATATTGCCCGGGTTGCCGGTGCGGGTCGGGATGCCGCCCTCGCCATAGAGCACATCCGCGAGCGTGGCCTGCTGCGCGTAGGGTAGCGGCACGCGGGCCTGTTGCTTGACCTCGCCGGCGAGGTAGATGTAGTCGCGCGGCTCGGCCCCCAACTCTGTGCGCGCGCGGAAATTGCTGCGCCGCTCCTCCAGGACGCTGCGCCGGAGCGCCATCTCGGCCTGCATCATGTCGAGCGTATCCTTGCGCGCCTGCGAGCGCAGGCGGATCACGTCCACCTCCTGACGGTAGAACTCAAAAGCGCGGTCGAGGTCGTAGGTATTGTCGACGAAGACCGCGTCACCGTCCTTGAGTGGCAGGTCGTGCAGGTCGGGGCGCGCGAGATAGTCTTCGTAGGGGATCTGGTAGAGCGTGCCGTCACGGTAGAGCCGCAATGATGCGAATTCCTCGTCGCGCACCGTCACGCCACCCGCGGCGGTGAGGGCGTCGCCAAGCACCGGCGGGGTCAACGTGACCGGCAGGCGCGCGGCCTGGTTCACGGCACCGCCCACGGTGACATGTTGCGAGTTGAACTCCGCGACCTCGAGCGAGAAGGCCGGGTCCACCTGGTTTTCGAGCAGGAAGCGGAAGATCCGGTCCTGCGCCTCTTGCAGGGTCAGGCCGCCGATCTCGACACGACCGATATCGGGGATCGAGATCGCCCCGTCATCGGAGACGGTATAGCCCTGCCGCTGGGTCTGCGCGGCCAGCAGGCCGCTCAGCCGCTCGACGGTGTCGCCGTTTGTCTTGGTGGCCAGAAGCACGACATCGCCAATGCCGATCCGGTAGGGCCGCGGCTCGAACGCCGGAGGGAGGCGCATTTCCAGCGCGGCGGGTCGTGCGGTGGGTACGTCCGGGGCGGCGGGCAGTGTGCCGAGGCCGGGCCCCTGCCGGGCGCTGGCGGTGCTGTGGAATTCCCGCGGCAGGTTGCGCGGGCTGTAGGGGCTGCGGTTGGCCATGATGACGGTTTCCGGTGTCAGGGCGATCTCGCGCACATCCACGCCCCCCGCCGTGCGGCTGACATTGGGGCTGGTGTAGACGACGCCGCAAGCCGCTGGCAGGAGGAGCCCCGCCGCAAGTGCCAGAGCGTGTAGCGGATGCGCGCCGAATCCGGCCCTGCGGTGTCTCATCTTGTCATCCTCCTTTATTCGCCCCGGGGATCACTCGCGCGGCAGGCGTTCGGTTTCCATGTAGTCGATGGCCGGGCTGACCCATTGCCGTGATCTCGTGATCTCGCCGGTCTGATCAAGCCAGTAGGTGTTGGTCATCCCGCCATGCGGCGAGGCGCAGCGCTCAGTAATCCGGCGGACCGGTCCGGTCTCGGCCCGCACGTCCCGGCGGCATTGGAAGCTGCGAAACACCGTGCGATCCTCGCCGTCGAGATAGCTGCGGATATGGGGATAATGCGTCGCCTTATCGGTGCCGCGCAGCATCGCCAGTGTGCCGTCGACATCGGCGGACATCAGGTCGTCCCCCAGCCCGCGCGTCGCGACCAGCACCCCGCTGCGAAAGCTGAGCGTGATGCCGTCGAGCGTCTGCCAGACGGTCACGCCGCCGTTGCGGGCCACCGGGGCCAGCGTGGCCTGCGCGCCGGTGGCGGGCAGGGTGACGCGCAGGCGCGCGGGCCCGATCGGTTGCGGCGGCACGGCGGCCACGGTGCCGGTGAGGTCCAGCGTCCGGCTCATCCGGTCGCATCCTGCGGCCAGCAACAGCACAAGACCGGCCGCCAGCGCGGCGCGTCCGGGGCGGAGGCGGACGTTCATCGCCAGAACCTCCCCCAGCCATCCTGCAGCGCCGGTTTCTGCCGCGGGCGAACCCGGTCGTAGAGCCGCCCCGGCACGTCGAGGCGCGCGCCGCCGTCGCGCTGCACGGGCCGGATCGTGGTGGTGTAGGCGGTCTTGTTGGGCTCGCCGGTCAGCCACCGGATCGGCACGGTGATGCGAATGCCCTTGTCGAACGAGCCCTCGCCGAAGGTGTCGAAGGGCACATCGGTCAGCGTCGCGAAGGCGCCGATCCGCCAGCCATTGCCGAATTCGCGATCCAGCGAGATGGTCGCGCCCCAGTCTTCGGCGAGATAGCGGCCGGCATCGACCTGCGCGTGAAAGCCGTTGCCCATGTCCCAGTAGGCCGAGACGTGGCCCGTCGCCACCTCGTAGTTGCGAAAGCCGAACCCGCCATCGAAATCGCGCTGCCAGGCGTAATTGACCTCTGCCCCCAGCGCGAAGGGGCTGTCGTTGCGTTTCCACAGCAGTTCGGTGGACAGCCCGCCGAACATCCGCTCAAAGTATCCGACCGTCACCCGGCCATAGAGATCGCGACCGGGCTTGAAATAATGCGCGCCTGTCAGCTGGGTGAGAGCGGTTTCCCCCTCACGGTCATAGAGCGCGAAATCGCTGCGGACCCGGGGCAGCACCGAATCCGAGCGTCGCGTCGCGTCGTCGAGATTGCCAAGCACCTTCTGGCGCAGGATGCCGGAGACCTCAAACCCCGGCATCGGCTGAAAGGATACATCGAGCTGCGCCCCCGCATCGGCCCGAAGCGGACCGTCGGGGTCGAAGAAGCTGGGGCTCAGATAAGGCGAAATGGTCCAGTCAAAGCCCGGGTAGCGTTCTGGCGCGGGGGTGGTCGTCCCCTCGGGCGAGGAGATTCGCGCGCGGGCAAAGCTTTTCCACGCGCCGTCCAGATCATGTTCGAGCGTCTCCATGTTGTCGCGGCGGAGGCTGATCTGCGTGACCGGAAGGCCCGCATCGACAAGCGTGATGTCGAAAACATCGACATGCGCGGGCAGGTGTCGTGCGAGCACCCGTGCCGTGCGCCCGACCGCCTGTGCCTCCTGAAGGTAGGTGTCGTTCTCGATCTCGATCCGGGCGGTGCCGCCGGACAGTGAAAAGCCATGCAGCCCGAGGCCCTGTGAAGAAAGCGCGCGCGCGATATCGCCGCGCAGCGCATCGCGCTCGACAACGCCGTCGGTCCAGCCGAGCGCGGCCACTGTCGGGGCGTTGCGTGCCAGGATGGGCGGCGGCGCGGGATCGCGCCCGGCATGGTTGGGCGGGGATTTCGGATTGAGCGCGGTGCTGAGCTGCACGCCCAGTTCGCTGCCATAGAGGTAACGCAGCGACAGGTCCGTCATCGGCCCGAGGCCGTATGTGACCCCGAAGTTCAACTGTGATTTGCGCCTGAACGCGCTGGGGTCCTCGCGCGGATGATCGTCGGAGGAGTATTCGACCGTGAACTTCAGCCGGTCGGTCGCCTGCCATTCGATCCCGCCAAAGAGCGCCGCGTCGCCGCGGAAGAATTGCGCCGCTTCCACATCGCCGCCTTTGCCGAAGTCACGCTCGGGCCGACGCTTGAACCGATCGTCGAACACGCCGAGGGGGTTGGTGAACCCGCCCGACCCGCCGAGCCGCCCCCAGCCGATCCCGCCGGTGAGCCGAACGGACTCGCCAAAGGTCTTGGTGGCAACGAGGTATTCCGAGGAATAAATGCCGGTGCCGAGAAAATCGTTGAGCCCGACCGCGAGGGCAGGGCGCAGAGCGGTTTCATCGGCGAAACGGTAGTGCAACGAGAAGCTGCGATCATAGAGTGTGCCGCGGCCCGCATTCGCCAAGTTGTCGAGCACGGAGTAACGGAAACTGCCCGACACGCGGGGCAGAATCTGAAAGGTCAGCGTATTGCGGGCCTGCCCGGCAAAGCTGCTTGCGGTGAAGGCCAACTCGCCATCGGGCCTGCTCTTCGCGACAGGCATGTCGATCAGGCCGGGGTAGCCGTAGCTGTTGTAGCCGGTCCCGATCGTCGGCGCGTCGTCCGCAAATGCTGCATGAGCCGCGCCGAACACCGCCGCGATCACCCAGGCACCTGTTTCCCTCGACAACTCCCGCATGACGTGTGGTTAGCAGAATGCGGAACGAAAACAACGATAGAAGTTCGTCAATTCCGCTCGGCGATGGGGATCGTGACATTAGGGTTACGGCGAGCGTGCCGGGGTAGATTTTGTTTAGACCAGGCACAATCTTTAGTTGTTTCTATTCGGGGACTCGCGGTGGAAGTGGGAGTCCGGGAGCGCAGCAGCCAGCCGGAGTGCCAGACGCCTTTTGCGTGCTGCGAGCCGCCGTACCCGCCCACATGCCGCGGGGTGCTCATAATAGCCCCCCCGAGCGGTCGCCTGTCAGGTGCCGGGCGTGGAACTGCTGCCGCCGCCGCCCGATGCTGCGGCGACGATTGCAACGACAACGAGGCCGGCAAGGATGGCGCCGCCGCCGCCAAGCCCACCTTCCATACCGGCGGTCGCGTTGACGCATCTGACTCTCAGGGTGTCTCCGGCTCCGCCAAACCGGGCGGTTTCGATCCCGGCGCCACCGCACACACCGAGGCGGGTGGCCATTTCCACGGCCGTTTCATTGTCCTGTCGAACCGCGGATTGCTGCGCAATCGCAGGTAGAGCCGTGGCGAGCCCTGCGACGAGAGCCAAAGTGGAACCTGTGACCGTCTTCATTTCCGGATTCCTTGCCTAGTGAAAACATCTTCAGGTTGAGTGTATGCGAAGTCGCGTCAGATTTAAACAGCCGATATTCGGGCGGCACGATTCAGGCCGCCTCGTAGTAGCCCCTGCCATAGGCCCCGTAGGCCCCGTACTTGCCGTCATAGCCATATCGGCGCATCCCTCTCGGGTCGATCTGTGCCAGTGCAATGCCGGTGATCGTCAGATTGGCAGAGGCAAACTCGCGCAGGGCGGCGGCAACCTGTGAGTGCTGCGTGCTGTTCCAGGCGACGGTAAACATGATGGCATCGACATGCTGGCCGATTACCCGCGCGTCGGGCACCACCAGCACCGGCGGGGTGTCGATGATGACGAAATCATAGGCGTTGCGCGCCCGTGCCACGAAGGCGCTGAACGTGTCGGACGAGAACAGGTCGGCGGCGTTGGCGCGCGATTTCTCGCCCATCAGCACGTCGGCACCGAGACGGTCGTCGTGAAACACCACCTCGTGCAGCGGGATCTCGCCCGACAACGCGGTCAGGACCCCGCCTTGCGGGGCGTTGCGGAAGTATTCGGCAAAGACCCGTCGGCGGATGTCGCCCTCGATCAGCAGCACCTTCTTTCCCAGCCCTGCCAGGTTCTGCGCCAGCGCGATGGATTGCGTGGTCTTGCCCTCGCCAGGCAGGGCGGAGGTGGACATGATTACCTTGGGCGGATTGTCGATATTCGACAGCAGGAGAGAGGTGCGCAGGTTGCGCACCGCCTCGGCCGGGGCGGATGTGGGCTTGTCCCGCAGGTAACCGATCAGGTCTTCGCGGGCCTTGAGCGGCATTCTCGGTATTTGGCCGAGCACGGGCAATCCTATCGCGGCCTCTAGGTCCTCTGCGTTGCGGAACGTGTCATGCATGAACTGCCGGACGAGCACGATCGCCGCCCCGGCCATCAGCCCCAGCATCATGGACAGTGCGACGATCAGCGCCGTGCGCGGGGCGACCTTCTCGCCGGGGATGGCGTCCGAGAGCACCCGGCTGTCGGCCTGCTGAAGCCCGCGCTGCACCGTGGTTTCCTTGAGCCGGGTGAGAAATGTCTCGTATAGCGTGCGCGTGGTCTCTGTCTCGCGCTCCATCTGCTGAATGCGCACCAGGTCGGCGGATTGACGGTCGATGCGGCGCTGCAGGTTCTGATACGAGGTTGCCAGCGCGTTGGTCTGGCCCAGGATCCGTTCACGAGCCTCGCGCGCCCCCCCGATCAGGGTATCGAGGCGTTGATCGAACAGGGTTTTGGCCTCGGCATCGCCGCGCGCGATGGGGGTCAGCAACTGCCGAAGCGAGGGGTCGCCGGTTTCCTCGGTTATGGACTCTCGGTTTCCGGTATCGCGCAGCTCTTGCAGGTGGATCACCTCTGCCTCGGCCTCGCGCGCACGCGCGCGCATTTCCTCGAGCCGCTCGCGCATGTCCTTGGACCGAAGGTTGAGGCCTTGCAGCGTTTCGGGGCTGACAAGGTCGGTCTCGGCCCGCGCGGCCTTGAGCGTCTCCTCCCTTTTGCGGAGATCCTGTTCAAGCTCTGTGACCCGTTTCGACAGCCATGTGACCGCTGTCTCGGTGGCCTCGAACTTTACCGAAATCTGGTCCTGGAGGTAGAGGTCGGCCAGGGTGTTCACGATCCGCGCCGACTTGTCGGCGCTGCCGGTGGTGGCGGAGATGGTGAACACGTAGGTATCCCGTTGCACCGAGGCCGAGAGCGCGTCGCGCAGCCCGTCGACGGCCTCGGCCCGGGGAGTCTTTCTTGCGCTCTCCTGCTGCGCTGTCCCTGTGCTGAGCAATGCGGACAGCAGGGCCTGCACCCGGGAACGGGCCTGTGCGATGAGCGGCGGCGATCTCAGGTCGGGGTTGAACTCCGGGTCGTCCACCAGTGCCAGCTCGTCCACCAGCTTGCCCAAGAGCCGTCGTGACAGGATGATCTCGATCTCGGTGTTCAGCGCGGCGGTTTCGGTCGAGACCCCGGACATCACGCTCTCGATATCGACGACCTGGTTGCTGCGCACCTCCAGCATGAGCTTGGCACTCGAACGGTATTCCGGCTGGGCCAGGCCAAGCGCGTAGTATCCGCCCGCTAGGATCGCCAGTGCCGTCACCAGCATGATGGTCAACTTGCCGCGCCAAAGTGCGCGGAGAAGCTCCACCAGGTCGATTTCGTCGTCCGCGACCTCGGTTCGTGACGGGCGGGGAATGGCCTGCTCGAAAAGAGGGTGTCTGGTGTCATTCATCGAACGGCAATCCCCAACCTGTGGTTGAGAGCTACTAGTTGATAACACCCATAAGGTAAAGTGCCTGCGTCATTCGGGGACAGGCGTGGCGCCGGTCCTCATCATCCCGGTGCACGGGTTGGACGGGGGGCTGGCGCGGGCTAAAGGCCTGGGCCGGTTTGGAAAAACCGCACGTCGCCGGCGGCGATGGCCGCCGCTGTCAAGCGGCCGGTGGCGTAGGCCCCGGTGTCGAGCGCGATGCGGCCGTCGCGGACCTCGGGCGTATCGACGATGCTGTGACCATGCGCCACCCAGTGCCCGTCGGGACGCGGCCGACGCAGGAAATCGGCATGACCCCAGGTCAGGGTATCGGTCGCCTGGTCGGGGATCGGCCGGTCCGGGTCGGCACCGGCATGGACGGCCCAGATATTGCCGCTCTGCCAGAACAATGGCCGCGCCCGCAACCAGGCGATCATCGGTTCTCCCATCGCATCGGCCAGCCGGTCGCGCAGCGTCCCGAGGGCGGTGGCATCGGCCTGGGCACCCACGGGCGGGGCGATGCCGAAGCTGGCCAGCGTTTGCAGGCCGCCATTGCGGAGCCAGACGGGGCCGCGCCTCTCGGGAAAATCCAAGAAATCCAGCAGCATACGCTCGTGGTTGCCCATCAGGCAGGTGACGGGCGGCGTGCCCTCGGCCGAGAGTGTCATCAACAGGTCCAGCACCTCGCGGCTCTGCTCGCCTCGGTCGATGTAATCGCCCAGCAGGACCACCGGCCAGCCGGCGCAGTGGGCCGCGATCTGCCGGTCGAGATCGAGCAGGAGATCGGCCCGCCCGTGGATATCCCCGACCGCCACGAAGGGCCGCTCGGGGGCCAGTGTCGACAGGGGCAAAGGGGCCTGCGCCGGGGGTGGTGCGCGACGGGAAAGGAGGCGGGAGAGGGTGCGCCGGAGGCCGGTCACAACGGGGGCGGGAATCGGCATGGCCCCATTTTGCGTGAAACGGGGGAAGAGAAAAGCGGTTTCCGCCCGGGTGGGCGAATCGGGGCTGATCCCCCTTGTTAGGCTCTGGACCCATTGATTTCAGACGCTCTGCGTGATTCACGGCACCGAAAACGGAGCGGTGACATGTCTGATCTCTTCTGGCTGAGCGACGCGCAGATGGCGCGTCTTTCCCCTTACTTCCCCAAGTCGCACGGCAAACCTCGTGTCGACGACAGACGCGTCTTGAGTGGTATTATCTTTATCAATCGCAATGGGTTACGCTGGCGGGATGCGCCAAAGGAATACGGCCCTCACAAGACGCTCTACAATCGCTGGAAGCGTTGGAGCGATAGGGGGATCTTCGCAAAGATGATGACAGGACTGGCCGCCGAACACGGCGAGAAGAAGACCGTGATGATCGACGCGACTTACCTGAAAGCCCACAGAACGGCGTCCAGTCTGGGCGTCAAAAAGGGGGGCGCGGCCGCCTGATTGGACGCACCAAGGGCGGGATGAACACCAAGCTGCACGCCATCTGTGACAGTCAGGGGCGGCCGATCGATTTTTTCGTCTCTGCCGGACAGATCAGTGATTACATTGGCGCGCGGGCGCTGTTGAGCAGCCTGCCAAACGTCAAATGGTTGCTCGGAGACCGCGGCTACGACGCCGACTGGTTCCGAGACGCCTTGCAAGACAAGGGGATACGCGCCTGCATCCCAGGTCGGAAACAACGCAAGACCCCGGTCAAATACGACAAGCGCCGCTACAAACGCCGCAACCGGATCGAGATCATGTTCGGCAGGCTCAAGGACTGGAGGCGCGTCGCGACCAGATATAACAGATGCCCCAAGGCATTCTTCTCCGCCATCGCTCTCGCCGCACTCGTCATCTACTGGCTGTGAAACTCAATGAGTCCAGAGCCTAGGCGACATTACAACACATACCTCGACAAATCCGCCGACCGCATCAGCTCGCCAAGGTTCTTCTCGACAAACGCAGCGTCCACCGTCACCGCCTCTCCCGCGCGGTCGGGGGCGGTGAAGGAGAGTTCTTCGAACACCCGTTCCATCACCGTGTAGAGGCGGCGGGCGCCGATGTTTTCGACCGACTGGTTGACCTCTGCCGCGATGCGGGCGAGCGCGGCGATGCCGTCCTCAGTAAAGTCGACGGTCACCTCCTCGGTGCCCATCAGGGCGGTGTATTGGCGGGTGAGGGCGTTGTCGGTCTCGGTCAGGATGCGGACGAAATCGGCCTCGGTCAGCGCGCGCAGCTCCACCCGGATGGGCAGGCGGCCCTGCAGTTCGGGCAGCAGGTCTGACGGCTTGGCGATATGGAAGGCGCCCGACGCGATGAAGAGGATATGGTCGGTGCGCACGGCGCCGTGCTTGGTGGAGACGGTGGTGCCCTCGATCAGCGGCAGCAGGTCGCGCTGCACGCCCTCGCGGCTGACATCGCCGCCGCGCGCGTCGGACTTGGCGCAGACCTTGTCGATCTCGTCGAGAAAGACGATGCCGTTCTGCTCGACCGACTCGAGGGCGGTGCGGGTGACCGTTTCGTCATCGAGCAGCTTGTCGGCCTCTTCGCTGACGAGGAGGTCGTGGCTCTCGGCCACGGTGATGCGCTTGCGGGTGGTGCGACCGCCGAACGCCTTGCCGAAGATGTCGCCGAGATTCATGATCTGGCCGCCGGGCTGGCCCGGAATCTCCATCCCGCCGAGGGGGTTGGAGGTGTCGGTGACGTCGATCTCGATCACGGTGTCGTCGAGCAGGCCATCGCGCAGCTTCTTGCGGAACATTTCGCGGGTGGCGTCGCGGGCATCCTCGCCGGCGATGGCGGTGATGACGCGCTCTTCGGCGGCGGCCTGGGCGCGGGTCTTGACGTCCTCGCGCATATATTCGCGGGTCTGGGCGATGGCGCTGTCGACGAGATCGCGGATGATCTGCTCGACGTCGCGACCGACATAGCCCACCTCGGTGAACTTGGTGGCCTCGATCTTGATGAAGGGGGCGCGGGCGAGCTTGGCGAGGCGGCGGCTGATTTCCGTTTTGCCGACGCCGGTGGGGCCGATCATCAGGATGTTCTTGGGATAGACCTCCTCGCGCAGGTCATCGGGCAGTTGCTTGCGCCGCCAGCGGTTGCGCAGCGCCACGGCGGTGGCGCGCTTGGCGTCCTTTTGGCCGATGATGAAGCGGTCGAGCTCGGAGACGATCTCGCGCGGGGTGAGGTCTGTCATTGAGGAATCCTTTACCGGTTTGCGGCAGAGATACGCATGGCGGGCGGGGAATTGAAGGGGTTGTGATTTGTATATACAGATCGTATATACTACTGGTGAGACGCGAGCGTGAGGTTCTCATGGGACGAGGCCAAGCGCGAGGCGGTCCTTGCAAAGCATGGGATCGACTTCGTCGATATCCTGCCGATGTTCGCGGGGCGGCTTCTGGTCATTCCGTCCCACCGGGACGAACCGCGATGGCTGGCGATCGGTATGGTGGACGGGTTGGAATATGCGGTGGTTTTCACGCGGCGGGGCGACGAGCTTCGGTTGATTTCGGCAAGGAGGGCCAAGCGGAATGAGCGACGACACTATCACGCGCATGAGCCTTGACGAGATCCGGCGCCAGAAAGGGCAGAGCGATTGGGAGCGCGTCGAGCGCGAGGCGGAACAGGACGCGGCGGCCGCGGATGATCCGGTGTTTGACGAGCCTGAATGGGATTTCGCCCGGGCGATCTTTGTCGAGGCGGGCGGGCTTGATCTGGACGATCTGCCCGAGGCGAAAAAGCCCATCTCGCTACGCGTTGACCGCGATGTGCTCGACTTTTTCAAGCGCCAGGGCAAGGGCTATCAAACGCGGATGAACGCCGTTCTGCGCGCCTATATGGAGGCGGTGGAGAAGAAGGGCTAAAGCGTGTCGCGATCATTCGCATTCACGCGACACGCTCTAACTCCTTGATTCGCATGTTCAAGGAGCTCAAAACCGGTTCCCACTTTTGAGCAACATGCTCTAGCTGCGCGCGATCTTTTCCACGGTCAGGTTGCCGTTGGTGTAGACGCAGATGTCGGCGGCGATCGCCATCGCCTTGCGGGCGATTTCCTCTGCGGTGTGGTCGGTCTCTGACAGCCCGCGCGCGGCGGCGAGGGCGTACATGCCGCCCGAGCCGATGGCGGCGATGTCGTGCTCCGGCTCAAGCACGTCGCCCGCGCCGGTGATGACGTAAAGCTGATCCCCGTCGGTGACGATGAGCATGGCCTCTAGCTTTTGCAGGTACTTGTCGGTGCGCCATTCCTTGGCGAGATCGACGCAGGCGCGCTGAAGCTGGCCGGGCGTGGCCTCGAGCCGCGCCTCGAGCTTTTCCAGAAGGGTGAAGGCGTCCGCCGTGGACCCGGCAAAGCCCGCCACCACGTCGTAGCCGCCGGGCGAGAGGCGGCGTACCTTGCGAGCCGAGCCCTTGATCACGGTCTGGCCGAGGCTCACCTGCCCGTCGCCCGCGACGACCACCTCGCCGCCCTTGCGCACGCCGATGATGGTGGTGCCGTGCCAGCCTGGAAATTCGTCGCTCATGCGTCCTCCGGTGTGGTTGGCCCTATATGGAAGGGGTGCGCGCGGGGTGCAAGGTCTGTGGTCAGCCGAGCAGGTCGCGGGCGATGCGGTGGAAGATCCGCACGCCCGTGGGGATGAGGTCGTCGGGAAAGTCGTAATCGGGATTGTGGAGCGCCGGGTGATCCTGTCCGGCGCCGAGAAACAGCATCGCCGCCCGGGCGGAATGGCCGAAGCGCCCGAAATCCTCGGACGGGCGCATGGGCAGACCGCGCCCGTCATGGACGAGGCCGAGCGCGTCGAGCGCGGTTTCGATGATGCGGGTGGCCTCGGGGTGGTTCTCGGAATGGGCGAAGATGTCGTGCCACGCGATCTCGGCGGAGAGACCGTGGGCCGCCGCCGTCTCTGACACCAGCGTTTCCGCCGCGTTCACGAGGGCCGCCATGCGGTCATCGGTGAGCGTGCGCAGCGTCGCATGGAGGGTCGCGTCACCCGGCGCGATGCCGAAGGCGGGCGGCCCCATCCGCGCATGTGTCACGGTGGCGAGGGTGAATTCGGCCTCATCCAGCGTGCCGTGCGACAGCGCCGTGAGATCGGGCATGAGGCGGGCGAGCGCGGCCATCGGCGAGGTGCCGGTCTCGGGCTGCGAGGCGTGGGCGGAGCGGCCCGTCAGGGTGATTTCCATGCCGCGCGAGGCGCAGGTCACCGGACCGGGGATGAGCGAGACATGGCCCAGGGGCATGCCGGGGACATTGTGGAGGGAAAAGGCGTAATCCGGTGAAACAGTCTCGAATCGCGGATCGGCGAGCACGGCTGCCGCGCCCGCGCCGGTTTCCTCGGCCGGCTGAAACAGCAGCACGGCGCGGCCGCGTTCGGGGCGGGCGCGCGACAGCAGGCGGGCGAGGCCCGCGAGGATCGCCATGTGCCCATCATGCCCGCAGAGGTGCCCGTTGCCGGGCACGGTGGAGCGATGCGGGGCGGTGCCGGTCTCGGCGATGGGCAGCGCGTCGAGCTCGCAGCGAAAGAGCACGGTCGGTCCCGGCTCTGCACCGGCGTAGGTGGCGGCGATGCCGTGGCCGCCGATGCCGGTGAGCAGGTGGTCGGGCGCGTGCGGCCCGAGCGCCGCGGTGACCCGGCGCGCGGTCTCGGCCTCCTTGCCGGAAATCTCGGGGTGGCGGTGCAAGTCGCGGCGGAACGCGGTGAGGTCGGCGATGTCAGAATTGGTCAGGGTCATGGGGCGATCATGCGGATATCGGCGCAAAAGAAAAGGGCCGCGCGGGGCGCGGCCCTTCGCTCTCGACCTTTCCGGGTCTCAGATGCTGTCTTCGATCCAGCTTTGCAGCGCGGCCTTGGGGGCGGCGCCGGCGCGGTTGGAGATCACCTCGCCGTCCTTGAAAATGAACAGCGCGGGGATGCCGCGCACGCCCATCGCCACGGCGGAATTGGGGTTGCTGTCAACATCGACCTTGGCGACCTTGATCTTGCCTTCCATCTCTGTGGCAAGCTCTTCGAGGGCGGGGCCGATCTGTTTGCAGGGACCGCACCATTCGGCCCAGAAATCCACCACGACGGGGATATCGGAATTCTTTACCTCGGCGTCGAAGGTGGCATCGGTTACGGCGACGGTGGCCATCGGCATTACTCCTTGTGTGTGGGACTGTGTCTGGAACTTGCGCTGAACCTATGTAGCCCCGCCCCCGGCGTCAAGCGATCCCGCCCGCAAGAGCGCCGCGGTCACGAGGGCGTGTGGCAGCGGCATCAGCGTGGCGGTGCGCGTCCAGAGGAGCGCGGTCTCGACCTCGCGGTCGGGGTAGATCGCGGCGAGCGCGTGGGCATAGGCGCCCATCTGCCGCAACAGGCCCTCGGGGGTATCCTCGGGGCGGTCGGGCAGCACGGCGTTGGTCTTGAAATCGACGGCAAGCACGCGGTCGGGTGCGAGGATCAGCCGGTCGATCACCCCGTGGATGCGCCGCCCGCCAAGCGCGTCGAGCGCGGCGGAAAAGGGCACCTCGGCGAGCGCGTCGGCGGTGAAGAGGTGGGCGAGGGAGGGCCTGGACAGCACCTTTTCCGCCTCGGCGAGCAGGAGCGCGATCTCTTCCTCGCTGGCGGCGTCGGGGCCGTGACAGAGCAGGGTGTGGGCGGCGGCGGGGCGGTCCGCGGTGGGTAGCGGCGGCAGGATTTCCAGCAGGCGGTGGACCTGCCGCCCGCGGCGCTTGGCGGCGGGCTCGTCAAGCCCGCCCTCGCCGGGCAGCGTGGTGGCGCCGCCGAGATCAGAAGGCTTCAGGGTCTTTGGCGCGGTGTCATGCGCGGGGGCGTGGGCGGCGAAGAGCGGATCGAGGATTGTCTCTGTCCCAGGGGCCAGTTGGGCCGTATCAGTACCTGTTTCCGGCCAGGCTCCAGCCTCGAGCCGGAGGCCGTCGCCGGTCGGGAAGGCGTGCGGCCTTGCCCCCGCCGTGGCGAGACCTTCGCGGATGCGGTCATGCCACGCCGCCCCGTCGGAGCCGAGGTCGCCCGCCGCCGCGACGATCAGCCATTTCTCGGCCCGGGTCATGGCGACGTAGAGCAGGCGGTCGCGTTCGGCCAGTTGCGCGGCCTGGCCGGTTTCGGCGGCGGTGGCGAGGGCGCCTGGCATCTCGTCCTTGTTGCCGCGCCAGAACGGGGTGCCCTCGTGGATGACGATGGCCGGGGCGGTGGGCGCGTTCCATTTCCCGGCCTGCGGCAGGATGACCACCGGTGCCTCCAGCCCCTTGGCGCCGTGCACGGTCATCACGCGGATGCGGTCTCCGGCGCTGTCCATCTGGCGCTTGATCTCCATCTCGTCGGTTTCCATCCAGACGAGAAAGCCGGTGAGGCTACTGACGGCGCGGCCCTCGTAGGTCATCGCCTGCGCGAGCAACGCGTCGATGCCGTCCTCGGCCTCGGGGCCGAGCCGGGCGAGCAGGCGGCGGCGGCCCTCGTGGCGGGTGAGCATCCGCTCGATCAGGTCGTAGGGGCGCAGGAAATCGGCATGGTCGCGCAGGTCGTCGAGAATGGCGAGGGTTTCGGGGTGTGCCGCGCGGGCGGCGTGCAGCGCCTCCCACAGGGTGCGGCGGCCGCGATGGGCGGCAAGGTCGAAAAGCTGTGCCTCGGTGAAGCCGAAGAGCGGCGAGCGCAGTGCGGTGGCAAGCGCGAGATCGTCATCCCCGGTGGCGAGGAAAGACAGGAGCGCGGCGAGGTCGCGCACCGCAAGCTCGCCGCCGACCTTGAGCCGGTCAGCCCCGGCGACGGGCAGGTCGGCGGATTTGCAGGCGCGGATGATTTCGTGAAACAGGCGGCTGCGGCTGCGCACGAGGATCAGCACGTCGCCCGCCCGCATCAGCCGCGCGCCGCCCTCTGCGTCGCGGTCGGGGATGGCGGTGCGCGCGTCGAGCAGCGCGCGGATATGGTCGGCGATATGGCGGGCAAGGATCACCGCCGGGTCGGTCTCGGCAGGGATATCGACGGGGTGATGCCAGGGCGGCGGCTCGGCGCTCTCGGGCTTGGCCACGGGCGGCCAGAGGTCGACCCGGCCGGGCAGCGTATCGAAGAAGGCGATGTGGCTCTGATCCGGCGCAAAACCGCTTTCTTCGGCCCCGGAGAGGCAGGTATCCACGGCCCGCAGAATGGCCTGCGAGGAGCGGAAGGAATAGTCGAGGCGGCGCTCTTGCAGGGGGGTGCCGGTGGCGTCGAGCCGGAGGCCGAATTCCTGCCGCATCCGGTCGAACTCGCGCGCGTCGGCACCCTGGAAGGAATAGATCGACTGCTTGCGGTCGCCCACCACGAAGAGCGTACGCCGCACGTCCGCCCGCGCGCCCGCGCCGGAGGTGAATTCCTGTGCCAGCCGCTCGATCACCTGCCACTGCACGGGGCTGGTGTCCTGCGCCTCGTCCACGAGGATATGGTCGATCCCGCCATCGAGCCGGTAGAGCACCCATGCGGCGACCGAAGAGTCGGTGAGCAGGTCGCGGGCGCGCAGGATCAGGTCGTCGAAGTCCAAGAGGCCACGGCGCTGTTTTACGCCGGAATAGAGCCTTATAAAGACCTGTGCGAAGTCGTGGAGCGCCCGGGTGCGTTCGATGGTGAGGAGCGCGAGGCGGGCCTCGCGGGCTTCGGACACCCGCGTCATCCATGCGTCGAGTTCTGCCATGAGCTCGGGCTGTGCTTTGCGAATGGGGTTCGTAGGGAAAGGCTGGCGGGTGATGCCGGGGAGTTTCGGTGCAAACGCGTTCTCGCCCGATTGCAGCAGAAACACGCTTTCGAGCACCGGCAGCGCGCTGAAATCGAGCGCGGTGAGCGTGGCGAGTTTCTCGGCAGCCTTGACGTCGTTGGAGGAACTCGCGCGCAGCACCGGCAGGAGCTGGTCAAGCAGCGCGCCCTCGGAGCCGAGAAAGACCCGGGCGGCGATGCTGTCGCGGCTTAGATCGCCGGGTTGATCGAGCAGCGCGCAGAGCGCGGCATCGTCGGGCGCGGTGGTGAAATCGGCCTGCCGGGCGAGGATGTCCCTTGCCAGCGCATCGAGGCTTTCGTCGGCGTGGTGGCGCGCGAGCGCGGAGAGCACGGGGGCCTCGGGACCGGCGGCGATCTCCTCAACGATCTCGGCGCGCAGCAGGCGTGCGGTCTGGTCGTCGATCTCTGCGAAATCCGGGGTCACGCCCGCCTCGAGCGGAAAGCGGCGCAGGAGCGACGCGCAGAAGGCGTGGATGGTCTGGATGCGCAACCCGCCCGGCGTCTCGATCGCCTGCGCGAAGAGGCGGCGCGCGCGGCGCAGCATGTCGGGGCCGGTTTCCCCGTCGTGACCGAGATCGCCGAGCGCCGCCGCGAGGGCGCCATCGGGCATCATCGCCCATGTGCCGAGCGTGTCGAACAGGCGGATCTGCATCTCGCTGGCAGCGGCCTTGGTGTAGGTCAGGCACAGGATGTGCTGCGGGTTGACGCCGTCGAGCAGGAGCCGCGCCACCCGGTTGGTAAGCACCCGGGTCTTGCCCGACCCGGCATTGGCCGAAAGCCAGGTGGAGCGGTCGGGTCGTGCGGCGATGATCTGTGCGAGGGAGGCGGGGTGGAGCGTGGTCATTGGCCGACCCTCATGCGCTGTGGCGGATCGGTGATGTCCCATTCGCCGTGGCGGGCGAGCTGATCGTAATCGCCGCGCGCCTCGGTGGTGCGTGGGGCGCGGCGGGCGACATAGCCGGTCGCGGGATCGCCGTAGGCGGCGATCAGCGCGGCAAGCTCTGACAGGATGCGCGCGGGCGGCATCTCGTCTAGCGGGGCGTCGATCTCGCCGGGCTTGGCGCCCATGCCGATATAGGCGGCGCGCCGCACCGGCATCGGGCCGAGATCGTCGAGATCACCGCGCTCGACCATCGCCGCCTCGAGCAGGAGCTGCTTGTTGAAATGCGCCTGTTCCTTTTTGCCCGGCGGGGTACCGGTCTTGTAATCGTAGAGCAGCGCGCGGCCTTGCGGGTCGATGTCGATGCGGTCGGCCTTGCCGGTGAGGGTGAAGGGCGGATCGGCGAGCCGCAGCGTCGCGGGGCGTTCGAGCGCGGCGGGGGTGGCCCCGGCGCGACGGGCGGCTTCCTGGGCCACGAACCATTGGGCGACCCGTTCCATCCGCGCGAGCCAGAGCGCGCGTGCTTCGGCCCAGGGCACGGTTTGGGCCAGAACAGTCTCTGTCATTTCCCTCAAGGCGGCCGCGGTGAGTCGCTCGGGGCGGTCGCGTGTCTCGGCGATGAAACGTTCCAGAATGGTGTGGTGCACGGTGCCGCGCAGGAGCGCGTCGGGCACCTTCATCAGCGGATCGAGCGGGCGCAGCCGCAGGATGTGGCGGGCATAGATGGCGTAGGGATCGCGGATCAGGGTCTCGATCTCGGTGATCCTCAGCCGGTCGGGGCGCAGCCCGGGTGGCGGGCAGGGCGCGGGGCGCAGGGCGCGGGGGACCTCGTCCGGCGCCTCGAGCAGGGCTGCGCGGTGCAGCCAGTCCCGGCCGCGCGCGCGCATCGCGTCGAGCGTTTCGGGGCCGCCCTGATCGGGCAGGCCGCCGAGCAGGTTCTGCACCCGGTTGAGCCAGCGAGAGACCACCGTCTGTGCATCCGACGAGCGCACCGAGCGGGTGAGCCAGACCTCGCGCGCCGCGATCGCCTGCTGGAAATCATGCGCCTGAAGCCCGATGCGCCGCTCGGGCAGCAACAGCCCTGCCTGAACCCGCAGTGCCCGGTTGAGCCACGGGTCGGGCGGGGGCGGATCGGGCCAGCCGCCCTCGTTGAGCCCGCCGAGAATGAGCAGGTCGGCGCCTTGCACCCGCGCCTCTAGCGTGCCCCAGATGCGGATGCGGGGATGTGGCTCGACCGGGTCGCGCGCCTCGCGCGCGGCAAGCGCGTCGTGGACGAGGCGGGCATAGTCGAGCGGCGTCATGGTGCCGCCAGAGGCGGCCTCGGCGGCCAGCTCGTCCATCGCGGCGCGGGCCTCTTCGCCGGCGGCCTTGTCCCAGAGCGTGCCGGCGCCTTCGGGGGCCTCGGCTCCGCGGGCGATCCGCTCTGCCAGCGTGCGGTGGGCGGTCACGAGCAGACTGAGCGGGTCGGGACCGGGCCGGTCGCGACCGATCAGGCAGGTGCAGACCCAGTCGATCCATTGGACGATGGCGGGCTCTTCGCGTTGCCGGGTGGCGGCCCAGTCGCGCAGGCTGTCGGCGTCGGGATAGGGCGGGCCGTGGCGGCGGAGGTGATGCTCCAGCAGGCCGGTGAGCCGCAGGTGGGTGCCGCGCCCCGCGCCGGTATGGGCGAGCGGATGCTTGAGCAGCGCGAGCAGCGCGTCGGCCCCGGTGCGGTCGGCGAAGAGATCGGCGACATGGCGCAGGAACCGCCCCGGTGGCGAGAGATGCAGCGGCTGACCGGCGCTGTCATCGGGCAGGATGCGCCAGCGGTCGAGCGCGGCGGTGACCTGCCGCGTGAGCGTGCGGTCGGGGGTGATTAGGGCGGCGGTGATCCCTTCCTCGGCGGCGGCGCGCAGGCGCATGGCGATGGCCAGCGCCTCGCGCCGCGTGTCGGGCGCCTCGAGCAGGGTGACGTGCTGCATCGCCCCGGGGATGTCGGTGAGCGCCGGGCCGTCGCGCAGCCATTGATCCGTCACCGGCGCGGGCCGCAGCGCCAGCGACACGAGCCGGTTGCGCGCGGGGCAGGGCGGTGGGGTGTCATGCCAGGGCCGAACCGCGTCCGGTGCGATCCCGGCGCCGTGCACGAGGCGGGCAAAGCGGAATTGCGGGTGGTCCTCGGACACCATGGGATCGGTCAGGGCGCCCCAGACATGCGCGGGCGCGTCGAAATCGAAGCCCGGCAGCACCACCGCCCCCTGCGGCAGCCGCGCCACCGCCTGCATCAGCATATGCGTTGCCCCGCGCGATCCGGTCGATCCGGCGACGATCACGGGGTGGTCGGGGGGCGTTTCGGCCCAGGCCGCGATGAGCGCCTCGACCACGCGGCGCTGGCGCGCCTCTGCGTCGGGTGCGTCGGCGTCGCTGTCGAAAAAGGGTCGGAGGATGCCGAGAAAGGTCTTGATCCGTGCCCAGTGCCCCGACTGATCCGCGATGTCGAGCGCGGCGATGGTTTCGGGGGCGACACCCTCGCCGTGCATCTCGTCGATGAGTTTGGCGAGGCTGTCGGCGAGGCCGAAGACGGCACTGCGCGGCGCGATATCGGGCGCGCGGTCGAGCAGCGCCGAGACGAGCTGCGCCAGTTCCAGCTGTCGCCGCAGGCGCGGGGCGGGGGGCGGCAGGCGGCCTGCCTGCCAGTTTTCGCCGAGATCGGTGACGAGGCTCAGACGTGGCAGAAGGCCGGGCGGCCCGTCGTCGAGGATGTCGCGCAGGCGGCGGGCCATGCGGCGGGTGTTGACGATGATCTGTACCCGCGCCAGCGCCTCGGGGGGCGCATCGCCGAGCCGTGCGCGCAGGCCGTCGATGAGCGCGCGGGGAAAATCCACGCCCGGCGCGAGGCCGAAGATGCGGGGGGCGGGATCAGTCTCGAACATGGCCGGATTTCAGCATGTCTTTGGCCAGGGCGATGCCCTCGGGGTGGCCGACATCGCACCAGCGCCCCGGGTAGATTGCGCCGAAAAGGCGGCCCTCGGCGGCGAGCGCGTCCCACACGCGGTTGAGCGAGAAGGCGCGCTCGGGGATACCGGCGAGGCAGGCGGGGTCGATCACCTGCACGCCGGAGTAGACCAGGCCCGGACCGCGGGAGAGGCGGCCATCGGGGGCCAGCGTGAAATCGCCCGGCCCGGCATGGCCAAGGGCGCGGTCCGGCGGCAGGCACAGGAGCAGCGCGCCCATGCGGGCGCCGTCCCAGCGGGCCGCGAGATGCGACAACGGGTTGGACCCCTGCCAGATCGCGTCGGAATTCATCGTCAGCACCGGACCCGTGCCGAGCAGCGGCAGTGCCGCGCGCAGACCGCCGCCGGTGTCGAGGATATCGGGCGTCTCGTGCGAGAGCAGGATGCCGCGCCCGTCGAGATGCGCGGCCAGTTGTGCGGCGCGGTAGTGGAGGTTGACCACCGTGCGGGGCGGGGCATTATCGGCCACGAGGTCGAGCGCGTGGTCGATGAGCGGGCGGCCGGCGACCTCGACCAGCGGCTTGGGGCGGTCCTGCGTCAGCGTGCCCATGCGCGTGCCGAACCCGGCGGCGAAGATCATCACCGGAAAGCTCATGCCGCGTGGCCCGACGTGAGGCGCGCAAGATGCGCGGGGGTGGGCGGCGGCAGCGCCTCGGCCACGAACGCGGCGAGGGGGGCGAGCGCGGGGTGGCGCAGGTCGGTTTGCAGATGCGCCCAGACGCGGGGGATGAGCGCCACGTAATGCGGCTTGCCGTCGCGCAGGCTGAGCCGGGCGAAGACGCCGAGAATGCGCAGGTTGCGCTGCGCGCCGAGCCAGTGGAACGCGGTGGTGAAGCCCTCTGCATCCGCGCCGGTGGCGGCGATGTAATGGGCGAGCATCGCGTCGGCAGTGGCGGGCGAGACATCGCGGCGCGCGTCTTGCAGCAGCGAGACGAGATCGTAGGCGCGGTGACCGCGCATCGCGTCCTGGAAATCGAGCAGGCCGACGCGCGCCACGCCGGCGCGGTCGGGTAGCCAGAGCAGGTTCTCGGCGTGGTAGTCGCGCTGGATCAGGACGCTGTCGGCCTCCGGCAGTGCGGCCAGATGTGTCTCTAACATGGCGCAAAGCCGGGCGCGAAGCGCGGCATTCCCGTCGCCGGTGGCACCGTGATGATACCAGTCGAGCGCGAGGGCCGCGAGATCGGCCATCAGCGGCGGATCATAAGGGGCGAGGCCCGGGGGCGGCGCATGGCGATGCAGATCCACCAGCAGGTCGGTGGCGGCGCGGTAGAGCTCTGGCTCCAGCGCCGGGGTATCCTCCAGCACCCGGGCAAAGAGGGCATCGCCCAAGTCCTCCAGCAGCAGCAGGCCCGCCTGCGTGTCCTGGACAAGGATCGCGGGGGCGGAGAGGCCGAGGCTGCCGAGGTGGCGCGCGATTGCCGTGAAGGGGCGCACGTCCTCGCCGCGTTCGGGCGGGGCGTCCATCAGCACCGCGCGTGCGCCGTCGGGCTGCACCAGCCGCAGGTAGCGCCGGTTGGAGGCGTCGCCCGCGAGCGCGTGGCGCGTGGCGCTGCCCCAGCCATTGGCGGCGAGAAAGGCGTCGATCCGGGCGGTGCGGTCCTCAGGCATCGGCGTGCACCTTTGCGTCCGCGAGCCGGGGTGTCCAGCGCGGATCGGACCAGCGCAGGGTGAGGTGGCGCGTCTCTGGCGCGGTGCCGTGGGCGAAATCGAGATGCAGCGCCGTCTCCGGGGTCATGTCGGCGAGGCGGTCGGGCCATTCGACGAGCGTGATGGCCGCGTCAAAAGCCTCGGCGAGACCGAGTTCGACAATCTCGGCGGGGTCGGTGAGCCGGTATAGATCGGCGTGCCAGATATCGGTGGCTGGGCCGGGATAGGTCTGCACCAGCGTGTAGGTGGGGGATGGCACCTCTTCGGTCGGCGTGGTGAGGGCGCGGATCAGGCAGCGGGCGAAATGGGTCTTGCCCGCGCCGACGGGGCCCGAGAGCAGCAACACGTCGCCCGCCCCGAGCCGCGGGGCGAGGTGCCGCGCCAGCCCGCAGGTGGCGTCGGGGCTGGTGAGGCGAAGGCGGCGGGTCTCTTGCGGCATGGGCCAAGACTACACGTGGCCCGCGCGCGCCTGCAAGCGCGATGCGGCGATCAGGCGGTCAGGCGGAGAGCGCGGCCCGGGTGTGTTCCGGCGGTGCGCGGCGCAGCGTGAGCATCACCTGGCCGGGGCCGAGCGGGACCAGGCTCAGGGCCAGCGCGGGGCCGGTGTCGCGCGCAAGCTGCCCAGTCATCGCTTGCGGCTGGCTGTCGGCGTCGAGGTGGACGGCCACCCCCTGCCAGATCGTGTCATCGGGAAACCGCGCGCGGCAGGTGTCGATCACGGCGTCGAGCGGCATCCCGGCCTCTCGTGCGCCCGGGTCGAGCCGCGTGAGCGTGGCGAATCGGCGGTTGCAAAACACCAGCCCGCCGCCGCGGGACAGCACGGCGATGGCGTCGTCCACGCGGTCGAGCGCCGCGAGCAGCACGTCGCGTTCGGCGCGCTGGTGGCGGGTGGCGGAGATTTCGTCGGAGATGTCCTCGATCAGGAAGGCCACCGCGCCGTCGGGATGCGGCCGCCCGGTGACGCGGTAGGTGCGCCCGGTCGCAAGGCTCCAGACCTCGCGGTACTGGCCGTCATGGGCGGCGTCGATCATCGCGTGGATCTGGCCGCGCCAGCTTGAATAGTTGCGCGGCTCGGGCATGACCTGCCGGTCGCGCAGCATGTCGAAGAAAGAGAAGATTTCCGGCTGCCCGCTGAGGAACACGGGGTCGAGCCCGGTGAGATCGGCGAGCGCCGGGTTGAACATGGCGAGCCGGTGCGCGCGGTCGAAGACGGCGAGGCCGGTGGGCAGGTCGGCGAAGCTGCGCCCCAGCGTCTGGACGAAGTCGCGCCGCGCCTCCTCGGCGCGGACGAGGGGGGTAACGTCGGTGGCAAAGACCAGAGTGCCGCTCGCGTCGTCGTGGCTGGCGAGATCGAACCAGCGTGGAGGGCTGTCGAGCGCGACGCGCGCCGATCCCGTGGCTGACAGAAGCTGCGCCCGGTCGTCGGGCGGCAGGGCCGCCGCCGCGGCATTTTCCCAGGTCACACACCCCTCTTTGTCGCGCAGCCAGACCGGCATCGGCATCCGCGAGAGCGCCACGCCCTGGCGTGAGGTTTCCTGGAGGTGTGCAAGAAGCGCGTGGCGCGTTGCCGAGCAGGCGGCGCGCGGGTCGCGCAGGGTGAGACGGGTGCGGGGGCCGCCGGTCTCGACCTCCAGCGTGGCGGGGTCGGTTTCGGGGTCTTGCGCGGTGTAGCGACGCGTTCCCCCGGGCGGCTGGCCGGGCAGCACGAAGCGCGGTGCCAGCCAGCGGGTGAGCCGCGCCCAGTCATCGCCGGTGTCGTCCTGAGTGGGCGGGAGCGCGCCCTCGTCCGCGTCGGTGTCGATGAGCGCGCCGTCGCGCAGCAGAAAGGTGGAGGTGGCCGCGGAGGGATCGGGCGGTGCGGCGGGCGCGCGACGTGGCGCGGGCAGCAGCGCCCCCGCGATCCACAGCGCCGCGACCGAGAGCGCGAGCGCCGCTGCCGCCAGAATCACCATTTCCGTCATCGCCATCGCCGCCATCCATCCGCTCCGCTGTCATCGCGTCCAGCGTTGCGCAAACTGGTTAAGACGGGCTTAACGTCGATCCGGGCAGTCAGCCGGAGAACGGGCGGTTCTCGCCCAGACCGGCGGCCCCGGTCTCGTCAGTGACGGCAATTGCGGCGAGTGGCCAGCTTACCTCGATGAGGGCGCCGGGCGGGTCGGTGCCGTTGGTAAAGGTCAGATCCGCGCCCGAGCGTTCCAGCAGGGTCTTGGCGATGAAGAGGCCAAGTCCCATGCCCTCGTAGCCCGGCCTGTGCGGATCGGGCGCGGCGCCGCGGCGGCGCATGAACGGCTCGCCCAGGCGGCCGATCATGTCCGGGGGAAAGCCGCGCCCGTCATCCATGATCCGCAGCGTGATGCGGCGGTCGCTCCAGCGGGTCTCTACGATGACCGTCTCACGCGCGAAATCGACGGCGTTCTGGATCAGGTTGCGCAGGCCGTGGATGATCTCGGGGCGGCGCAGCACCGTGGGCTGCGTCGTCGGGTCGTCGCCATTGGCGCCGTGGCGGAAGCGGATGCGTTTGCCGCGATCGACATGCGGCTCGGCGGCTTCTTCGACCAGGGCGGTGAGTGGGGCGCGGCGCAGGTGCAGGTCGTCCTTGCCGGCACGGCCCATCGAGCGAAGGATATCGCGGCAACGATTCGCCTGGTCGCGGATCAGCAGCGCGTCCTCGCGCAGGTCGGGGCGGTCGTCGAGATCATCGGCCAATTCGGTGCTGGTGAGCTTTATGGTGGCGAGCGGCGTGCCCAGTTCGTGCGCCGCCGCCGCCACCACGCCGCCCAGGTCGGTGAGCTTTTGCTCGCGCGCGAGCGCCATCTGCGTCGCCTGGAGCGCGTCGGACATGGTGCGCACCTCCTGCACGACGCGGCGCGAATAGACCCCGAGAAACACCACCGCGATGACGATGGCCACCCAGTTGCCGAAGCGGAAGATGTCGGGCACGCGCAGCACCTCGCCCTGCACTGTGCGCAGCGGCAGGTGGAACTGCATCAGCAGCGTCACGATGACGATGGCCATCACGCCCACGAACACCGTGGAGCGACCGGACAGCGCCGAGGCGGAGACGGTGACCGGACCGACGATCAGGATCGAGAACGGGTTGTTCATGCCGCCGGTGAGATAGAGCAGCACGCCAAGTTGCAGCATGTCGAACAGCACCACGAGGAGCGCATCCTGTTCGGCGAGGCGCTTGGTCTCGGCGAAGACGAAGGTGGCGACGAGGTTGGAGGCGACGGACACGCCGATCACGAGAAAGCACAGCCCCATTTCCAGGTCGAGGTGGAAGAAATGTTCGGCGACGACAAGCGCGCTGGCCTGCCCGGCGATCGCCCACCAGCGCAAGAGCGTGAGCGTCTTGAGGCGGATCCAGTTGCGCCCGTGGCCGGACGGGAAGCTGTCGGGGGAGATATCGGACATCTGCGCGGACACGTCCCATTGTGTGAACCAAGGATCGAAGGTAGAGGGTTGCACCGGAACCTGACCGAGGCAAGAGAGACCGATGATCCGCACGATTGCCATTGCCGCCGCCGCCATCGCCGTCGCGGGTCTTGGGGCCATGTATGTCGCAGGCTTTGGCGACGCCGATTCCGAGGATCGCTTTGCCCAGTGCCGGGCGTCGAACGTGGCGGGCGGGGCCGCGCAGATCGGCGGGCCGTTCGAGCTTGTGAGCGAGACCGGCGAGACGGTGACCGACAAGGACGTGATCGACAAGCCGACGCTGATTTATTTCGGCTATACCTTCTGCCCCGATATCTGCCCGCTGGATGCCGCGCGCAACGCCGCCGCCGTGGACCTGCTCGAAGAACGCGGTCACATGGTCAAGCCGGTGTTCATCTCGATTGACCCAAAGCGTGACACGCCCGAGGTGATGGCGGAGTTCACCGATTACCTGCATCCCCGGATGCTGGGCCTCACCGGCAGCGAGGAACAGGTGCGCGCCGCGTCCAAGGCCTATCGCACCTATTATCAGGCGCAGGAACCCGAGGAAGGCGCGGAGGAGTTCTACCTCGTGGATCACTCGACGATGAGCTATCTGAGCCTGCCCGGGCACGGCTTTGTCGAGTTCTTTCGCCGCGATGTGACACCCGAGCAGATGGCTGACCGGATCGCCTGTTTCGCCGACGCGGCCTCTTGACGCGTTTGTTTTGACGCCGAATAGTCCACGGGCTACAACCCCTTGCACGGATACGCGCAAGGGAGGTCGGCAATGACCGCAGAACAACTCGATATCGGCGAGGACAGGACGCTTCTGCTGGTCGATGACGACGAGCCGTTCCTGCGGCGGCTTGCCAAGGCGATGGAAAAGCGCGGATTCGAGGTGGAGATTGCCGACTCGGTCGCCGCGGGCCGCGCAAGCGCGCTGGCCCGCCCGCCCGCCTACGCGGTTTGCGACCTGCGGCTCGGGGACGGCAACGGGCTCGACGTGGTCGAGACGATCCGCGAGCGCAGGCCGGATGCGCGGATCGTGGTGCTGACGGGTTACGGGGCCATTGCCACCGCCGTCGCCGCGGTCAAGATCGGGGCAACGGATTACCTGTCCAAGCCTGCCGACGCGACCGATATCACCAACGCGCTCCTGGCCAGCGATGTCGACCTGCCGCCGCCGCCCGAGAACCCGATGAGCGCCGACCGCGTGCGGTGGGAGCATATCCAGAGGGTCTATGAGCTGTGCGACCGCAACGTGAGCGAAACGGCGCGGCGGCTCAACATGCACAGGCGCACGTTGCAGCGTATTCTCGCGAAACGCTCGCCGAAATAGGATGCCGTTCAATCTGTTGCCGATACCGCAACAATTCTCTGAATAGTGGCAATCTGTTCCAATGCGGGGTTGTATTAACCGGTCTCGGGTAGTGTGGTGACGACAGGGATTTTTAGGGGATCGCTTTGGGGGTTTGGCAATCATACCGGATGCGGCTCAGGCGCAAACGGGCCAAGATACGTGCGTTCCGCAAGCATTTCTCGCTGCGCCCGGTATCCGATCGCACCGGACAGATCCGCCCCGGCCAAGTGCTGCTGTTCTCGACGCTGCGCGACGAATATGTGCGGCTGCCCTATTTTCTAAAGTACTACCGCGACTTGGGGATCGCGCATTTCCTGATCGTGGACAATGACAGCAGCGACGGGGGAACCGAGTATCTCGCGCGGCAGCCCGATGTGTCGCTTTGGACCACGAAGGCGAGCTACAAGCGGTCACGCTTTGGCGTCGACTGGCTCAACTGGCTTCAGGCGCGCTATGGCCACGGGCACTGGACGCTGGTGGTCGATCCCGACGAATTCCTTGTCTACCCGTTCTGTGACACGCGACCCATCCGGGCGCTGACCGACTGGCTCGATTCCAGCGCGGTCAAGTCCTTTGGCGCGATGCTGCTGGACATGTATCCCAAGGGGCGCATCGACGCGGTGCCCTACCGCGCCGGGCAGGACCCGATAGAGATCGCCGCTTGGTTCGATTCTGGTAACTACATGGTCGAGAAGAACCGCCTCTACGGCAACCTGTGGATACAGGGCGGGCCGCGGGCGCGGGTGTTTTTCGCCGACCGGCCCAAGAAGGCGCCGGCGCTCAACAAGACGCCGCTGGTGCGCTGGGACCGGCGTTACGCCTATGACAGCTCTACCCACATGCTGCTGCCGCGCGGGCTCAACCTCACCTATGACGAGTGGGGCGGCGAGAAGGCGAGCGGCATCCTGTTGCACGCCAAGTTTCTCGACACCTTTGCCACCAAGGCCGAGGAAGAGCTGAGCCGGGGTCAGCACTACGCGGGCAGCGTCGAGTACAAGGCCTATGCCGCGCATGTGCGCGACAACCCCGAACTTTGGTGCAAGTGGTCGGAAAAGTATATAAACTGGCGGCAGTTGGAGATCCTTGGGCTGATGTCCAAGGGCAACTGGGCATGAGGCAGGGCCAGGGGACAGGGAATGGCAGCGACATGAGCCTCGGCATCGTCATGCTGGTTCATACCGCCTTTGGCCGGGCCGAGCAGGTTGCGCGCCATTGGGCGGCGTCGGGCTGTCCGCTGGCGATCCACGTCGACAAATCGGTGCCGCGCAAGGCCCACGCCGATTTTGTCGAGGCGCTGTCGGACCTGCCGGACCTGCGCTTTGCCAAACGCCATCGCTGCGAATGGGGCATGTGGGGGCTGGTGGCGGCCACGCAGGATGCCTCGGAGGTCATGCTGCGCGCGTTTCCCGACGTGCGGCATGTCTACCTCGCGTCCGGGTCCTGCCTGCCGCTGCGCCCGGTGCAGGAGCTGATCGACTATCTCGCGGCGCGCCCGCATACCGATTTCATCGAGAGCGCGACGACGGCGGATGTGCCCTGGACAATCGGCGGGCTGGACGAGGAGCGATTTACCCTGCGGTTCCCGTTTTCCTGGCGCAAGAACCGGTATCTGTTTGACAAATACGTGGCGCTGCAACGCGCAGTGGGATTCCGGCGGCGCATCCCCAACGGCATCGTGCCCCACATGGGCAGCCAGTGGTGGTGCCTCACGCGGCAGACGCTTTCGGCGGTGCTTCAGGACCCGGAGCGCCCGGTCTACGACCGCTACTTCTCGAAGGTGTGGATCCCCGATGAGAGCTATTTCCAGACCCTGGCGCGGCAGTATTCCCGCCAGATCGAGAGCCGGTCGCTGACGCTGTCGAAATTCGACTACCAGGGCAAGCCGCATATCTTTTACGACGACCACCTCCAGCTCTTGCGCCGGTCGGACTGTTTCGTGGCGCGCAAGATATGGCCCTATGCCAACCGGCTCTACGAGGCGTTCCTGACCGATCAGGCCAGCGCGATGAAGCGGACCGAGCCCAACCCGGGCAAGATCGACCGTATTTTCGCCAAGGCGGTGGAGCGGCGCGTGCGCGGGCGGCCGGGCCTGCTGATGCAGAGCCGGTTCCCGGTGGAGGGGCGCGAGAACCGAACGACCTGCGCACCGTATTCGGTGTTCGAGGGGTTCGTCGAGTTGTTCGAGAATTTCGAGCCGTGGCTGGCGCGGGTGACGGGAATGCGGGTTCATGGCCACCTGTTCGCCCCCGCGCGCGCCGAGTTTGCCGATGGCCAGGCGGTGATGGCCGGGGCGCTGTCGGACAGCGCGGCGCTGCGCGACTACAACAAGCGCGCCTTTCTCACCAGCCTGATCTGGAATACGCGCGGCGAGCGGCAATGTTTTCAGATGGGCCCGGGCGACGAGGTCGAGGATATCGAGTGGGACATCGCCAAGGACCCGAACGCGCAGATTTCGGTGATCTCGGGTGCGTGGGCGGTGCCGCTGTTTCAGTCCAACGCCAATTTCGCCGACCTGCGCAGCGAGGCGGCGCGGCTCCAGCATGTCGAGGCCGAGCATCTCAAGGTGCTGCGCTCGCAATGGGCGCGGGCGCGGGTGCGGATATGGACGATGGCGGAATTCGTCGAATCGCCGATGGAGCCGTTGCAGAGCGTCCTTGACGAGATCGGCCACAGCAATCCGCGCGGATTGGCCGAGGTGCCGCGCATGGCCGATCTGAGCGGCTTCGGGCAATTCCTGCAAAACCTCAAGAACCAGGGGATGCATCCCTACCTGATGGGCGATTTCCGGGCCGATACCGGGGTCCACGAGCCACCGGGAAACCGGGGCAGGCCCTACCTTGTGCGGTAGCGGGCGATGACGGCGGGTTTCGATTATTTCGTGATCTTCGCGGAGATGCGCACCGGCTCCAATTTCCTGGAGAGCAATCTCAATGCGTTCGACGGGATCGAGTGTCACGGCGAGGCGTTCAATCCGCATTTCATCGGTTATCCGAACCGGACCGAGCTGCTGGGGATAACGCAGGCCATGCGCGACGAGGAGCCGGCACGCCTGATCGGGGCGATCAAGGGGCAGTCGCAGGGTATCGGCGGATTCCGCTTCTTTCACGATCACGATGCGCGGGTGCTTGACCCGATGCTGGACGATCCGCGCTGCGCCAAGATCGTGCTGACGCGCAACCCGGTGGACAGCTACGTGTCGTGGAAGATCGCGCAGGCAACGGGACAGTGGAAGCTTACCAACGTCAAGCGGCGGCGCGACAGCACCGTGCGTTTTGACGCCGAGGAATTCGAGGGCCATCTCGCGCGGCACCAGGCGTTTCAGCTCGTGCTGCTCAACCGGCTTCAGACCAGCGGACAGACGGCGTTCTACATCGGCTACGACGATCTGCAATCGGTCGAGGTGATGAACGGGCTGGCGCGCTATCTCGGCTGCGAGGCGCGGCTCGAGGCGCTCGATGCCTCGCTCAAGCCGCAGAATCCCGAGCCGCTGGAACGCAAGGTCGAGAATTACGACGAGATGGCGCGGGCGCTGGCGCAGTTCGACCGGTTCGACCTGTCGCGCACGCCGAATTTCGAGCCGCGCAGGGGCGCGGCGGTGCCGGGTTTCGTCACCGCCGCGCATGCGCCGCTTGTCTACATGCCGGTGCGCGGAGGGCCAGAGGCGGAAGTGCGCGCGTGGCTGGCCGCGCTTGATGGGGTGCCCGAGGACACGCTGCCCACCCGGCTCAACCAGGGCGCGCTGCGGCGGTGGATGCGGGGCAAGCCGGGGCACCGGTGGTTCACCGTGCTGCGCCACCCGGTGGCGCGGGCACATGCCGCGTTCTGCGAGCGGATCCTCGTGCCGGGGCCGGGCTGTTTTAACAGCATCCGGCGCACCCTGCGCAAGGCCTACAAGTTGCCGATCCCAGCCGATTGGCCCGATCCGGGCTATGACCGGGCGGCGCATCGCGCGGCATTCGCCGGGTTTCTCGGGTTTCTCAAGGCCAACCTCGCCGGGCAGACCGCGATCCGGGTGGATGCCCATTGGGCGACGCAGGCGGCGGTGATCGAGGGGATGGCGCAATTTGGCGCGCCCGACGCGATCCTGCGCGAGGAAGAGATGGCGGCGGGGCTCGTGGCGGTGGCGCGGCAGGTGGGGGTCGCGGCACCGCAAGCGCCGGGTTCGGTGGTGCCGACGGGGCCGTTTGAGCTCGGCGATATCTACGATGACGAGATCGAGCGCCTGACGCGCGCCGTTTACCAGCGCGACTACGTGACCTTTGGCTTCGCCGATTGGGCGTCGTAGGGCTCAGGCGGCTTGCGCCGCCTGAGCCTCTGACACGATGGTGTAGAGCGTCGCGCTGTCGTGGTTGGCGCGCAATTTGGCGCAGAACGCGGTGTCGCGCAGGGTGCGCGAGACCAGTGCCAGCGCCTTGAGATGCTCGACCCCCGAATCGGTCGGCGCGAAGAGTGCGAAGACGAGGTCCACGGGCTGGCGATCCACCGCGTCGAACGGGATCGGCTTGTCGAGCACGGCGAGCGCGCCCACCACCCGGTCGAGCCCGTCGAGCCGCGCATGTGGCAGGGCGACGCCGTTGCCAACGCCCGTGGGCCCGAGGCTCTCGCGCTCCAGCAGGGCGTCGATGGCATCGGAATGCGGCACGTCATAGGCCGCCTCTGCCAGCGCGCCCAACTCGTTCATCAGGCGCTTCTTGCTGCTGACGCCGGACAATGCACGGACGGCCTCGGGTTTGAGGAGCATGGTTAAATCCATATTTTATGACGTATCGACCGGCTTGCCGGTCATCCTCGATCAGGGGTCAATCCAGCCGATATTGCCGTCATCCCGGCGATATACGACATTGACCGTCTCCTTGCCTTCCTTGCGGAACACCAGCACCGGCGCGCCAGCAAGCTCCATCTGCATCACCGCCTCTCCGACCGAGAGAGAGGGGATCTGTGTCTCCATCTCGGCCACGATGATCGGTTGCAGGCTGTCGGGTTCGTCCTCGGCCCCGCCCACATCCGATGAGAGGATATACGAGGACACGCCGGTGAGTTCAACCGGTTCCGAACGGTCCTTGTGATGGTCTTTCAGGCGGCGCTTGTAGCGGCGAAGCTGCTTCTCCATCTTCTCGCTGCAGGCATCGAAGGCGGCGTAAATCTCGTGCGCCTTGGCCTTGGCCTGTGCGGTCAGCCCGGTGGAAAGATGCACGACGGCCTCGCAGGCGAACTCGCTCGCATTCTTGGAAAATGTCACTTGCGCGTCGGTCGGGCGTTCGGCGTATTTCGACACCACCGTGCCAAGCTCGTCCTTGACGTGAGTCTGAAGGGCTTCGCCGATGTCGATCTGCTTTCCACTGATTTGATAGCGCATCTTGCCTCCTTTTATTCCACGGACTGGCGCGGCACAGGGTGTGCGCGCGTGGTCAGGCCCGGTTCTCGATGCAGATAGGGGACATGTCCTGATCTTGGCCGAAGCCCGCCCCACCGCGTGGGGATGATCGGGAATCCGGCGTGCGATCACCACATGTCATGATACAATTGACGCCCCTTGCCGGGCCTTTGTCAATCCGATTTGCGCAGGCGATCACGAGATGCGAAATGTGTCGCCGAGATAGACCCGGCGCACGTTTTCGTTATCGACGACGTCGCGGGGGCTGCCGGACATCAGCACCTTGCCATCGTGCAGGATATAGGCGCGGTCCACGATCTCTAGCGTTTCGCGCACGTTGTGATCGGTGATCAGCACGCCGATGCCGCGCTTCTTCAGGTCGGCCACGAGGTGGCGGATATCGCCGACCGAGATCGGATCGACCCCGGCAAACGGCTCGTCGAGCAAGAGGTAACGCGGATTGGCGGCGAGACAGCGCGCGATCTCGACGCGGCGTCGCTCGCCGCCCGACAATGCGAGCGCGGGGGCGCGGCGCAGGTGTTCGATGGAGAACTCCGACAAGAGCTGTTCGAGCCGCTCGCGGCGGTGTGCGCGTGACGGCTCGGTGATCTCGAGGATGGCCATGATGTTGTCCTCGGCCGAGAGGCCGCGGAAGATCGACATTTCCTGCGGAAGGTAGCCGATCCCGAGCTTGGCGCGGCGATACATCGGCAGCGCCGTCACGTCGCGGCCATCGATAAAGATATGCCCGCCCTCGGGATGGATGAGGCCCGCGATGGCGTAGAATGTCGTGGTCTTGCCCGAGCCGTTGGGACCGAGCAGCGCCACCACCTCTCCCTGATCGAGCGAGAGCGAGACGTCGCGGATCACCAGCTTCTTGCTGTAGCTCTTGCGCAGGTTCTCGACCCGCAGGCCGGTCGCGTCGTTGCTGTGCGCGAGGCTGAGGCTTGCCGCGCTCATTGATCGCCACCCGGTTGCAGCACGGTCTTGACCCGCCCGCTCACGCGGGCGGTGCCCGCGGCGGTATCGACAAGGACGGTCTCGCCGGTGATCGCGTTGTCACCCTGCACGAGCAGCACGTCACCGCGCAGTTCGATCATGCCGGTGGTGATGTTGTAATCGGCGCGCGCCGCTTCGGCGGCGTCCTCGCCGCTGACAAGGGTGACGCCGCCGGTCGCCTCAAGCGATTCTATCCCGCTCTGGTCGGCGAGGTAGATCACTCGCACCCTCGGGGCCGACAGCCGCATGGCGCCCTGCGAGATGACCACGCTGCCGGTAAAGAGCGCGGTGTTGTCGGCCTGGTTGACGTTGAGATTGTCGGAGGTCACCTCGATCGGCAGAGAACGGTCGCTCTGAACCTGGCCGAACGCCACCGGAGCGCCTTGCGCTCCCGCCAGGACCGGCAGGCACAAAAGCGCCATGGCGGCGGCAAGGCGTGCAAACATCGTCACTGGTCCTGTTCCTTCTCGATATTCGGGCGGTATACCAGCTTGACGCCCCCGCTGAAAACCAATTCGGCATCGCCGCTTCCGGGGGCCTCGCGCAGGATCATGTGCCCGGCGTCCAGGTCACCCAGCGGCCCGGTGGCGGTGACCGGCCCGGGGCTTTTGGCGTAGAGCGCGTCGAGGCGGGTGTCGAGCCGGTCCGTGTCGATCTCGTAGCCGGTCGTGCTGGTGATATGGACCGCGCCTTCGAGCATTGCTGTCATCTTCGTCTGGTCGAGCCGGGCGTTGGCCGCGCTCAGGTTCAGCACGGTCCCGCCAATCAGGCCAATCTCGCCGGTGATGCGTTCGGCTATGAGACGCCGCATGTCGTCGGGGTCGGGCCAGGCGACATCGGCGCGCATCTTGATCTCGTCTCCCCGCCCGGAAATCCCGGCAAAGCTGGGGCGCGTCACTCCGAGGCTCTGCGCGCGCTGTTCGAGGTCGATGGGGGCGGTCGGCACGGGGCCGGACGGATCAATGGTGTTGGAAATGAGAAACAGGGTGGACAACAGCCCGAGCGCCACGAGCGGCAGGAGAATTTTCATCCCCGCCACGATGCGCGAATAGGTGTTGTCAGCGCGGGCCATCGGGTCAGTGGGCGAAAATGTCGGTCTCGGGCCATCCGGCGAGGTCGAGCCGCGCGCGCACGGGCAGGAACTCGAAACAGGCCTGGGCCAGATCGGTGCGCCCCTCGCGGGCGAGCATCGCGTCGAGCGTCTCGCGCAGCCGGTGCAGGTAAAGCACATCCGACGCGGCATAGGCGTGCTGTGCCTCGCTGAGTGTCTCCGCCCCCCAGTCCGAGCTTTGCTGTTGCTTGGAGATATCCACGTTCAGCAATTCCTGAAGCAGGTATTTCAGCCCGTGCCGGTCGGTATAGGTGCGCACCAGCTTCGATGCGATCTTGGTGCAATAGACCGGGGCGGCGAGCGCGCCAAAGGCGTGATACATCGCCGCGATGTCGAACCGCCCGAAATGGAAGAGCTTGAGCACGTCCGGGTCGGTCAGCAGCCGCTCGAGGTTGGGCGCGCGTGTCTGCCCCTTGGCCACCTGCACCAGATGCGCGTCGCCATCGCCGCCCGAGAGCTGCACGAGGCAGAGCCGGTCGCGATGCGGGTTGAGGCCCATCGTCTCGCAATCTATCGCGACGACGGGGCCGAGATCGAGCCCGTCGGGCAGATCGGCCTGGTAGATGTGGTTCGTCATGAAATGCCCTTTCGCCTGCGCGGGGTCACGCCGTGAAAACAGGAGATTCGGGTCTGATTAGGCGCTTTCGCCGCATCCCTCAACCCGGATATGGGGCGCGTCCGGCCGCGCCGCCACCGCTTTCGTCGCAATCCGGCTTGCGGTCCCGGGGCAGCTCGGCCACAAATCGTGCGGATATCGAGAAGGAGCCCCCGATGACCGACGCCAGCATACGCGCCGCCGACCACCTCGCCCGGCGTCTTTACGAGGCCGGCTGCCGACATGCCTTCGGCATGCCCGGCGGCGAGGTGCTGACCGTGATGGACGCGCTGGCACGCGCGGGGATCGAGGTGACGCTGGCGCGGCACGAGAACGCCGCCGCCTTCATGGCCGAGGGGACGTGGCACCGCACCGGCGCGCCCGGCATCCTGATCGCGACGCTGGGGCCGGGGGTGCTCAATGGGGTCAACGCCATCGCCAACGCGCATCAGGACCGGGTGCCGCTGATCGTGATTTCCGGCTGTGTCGATGCCGACGAGGCGCTGACCTATTCCCACCAGATCCTCGATCACGAGGCGGTGCTGGCCCCGATCACCAAGGCCACGTTCCGACTGACCGCGCAAGGCGCCGACATCATCGCCGACAAGGCGGTGGGCATCGCCACCGAAGGCCGCCCCGGCCCGGTGCATATCGACGTGCCGATTTCCGTGGCCGACGAGCGGGTGAGCCTGCCGCGCCTGCGCCGCCGCCCCGACGCCGCGCCGATGGTGCCCGACGACGCCACGCTGGCACGCGCGCGCGGCTGGCTTGCCGCGGCGGAGCGACCGGTGATGGTCGTGGGGCTCGATGCCGTCAACGAGGGCGCGGCCAGGACCGTACGCGAGGTGGCCGAGCGCCTGTCGATCCCGGTCATCACCACCTACAAGGCCAAGGGCATCATCCCCGAGACGCATCCGCTCAGCTTGGGCGGCGCGGGGTTGTCGCCGCTGGCCGATGGTATCCTCGTGCCCTTCGTGCAGCAGGCCGACCTGATCCTTTGCGTGGGTTACGACCCGATCGAGATGCGCCCCGGCTGGCGCGAGATATGGGATCCGGCGGCGGTCAACGTGATCGACATCACCGCCGAGCCCAATCATCAGTACATGCACCAGGCGACGATGAATGTCGTGGGGGCCTGTGCGCCGTCGCTTGCCGCGATGGCCGAGGGCGTGACGCCGCGCGCCACGTGGCCCGGCGGCGAGGTGGTCGCGGCGCGCGAGGCGCTGGCGCAGGCGTTCCCGGTGGCGGACAGATGGGGCGCGGCGGCGGTGATCGACGAAGCGCGCCGCGTGCTGCCAGAAGACACCATCGCCACCGTCGACAGCGGCGCGCACCGCATCCTCTTGTCGCAGATGTGGGTGACGCATCACCCCCGCTCCGTGCTGCAATCCACCGCGCTGTGCACGATGGGTTGTGCCGTGCCGCTGGCGATGGGTGCCAAGCTCGCCACGCCCGAGGCGACGGTGGTGAGCTTTTCCGGCGATGCCGGGTTCCTGATGGTGGTCGGAGAGCTTTCGACCGTGGCGGAGCTGGGCCTGCCGGTGATCTTTGTCGTGTTCGTCGATGCGAGCCTCGCGCTGATCGAAAAGAAACAGCGCGAGCGACAGATGACAAACCTTGCGGTGGATTTCGGCCATCATGATTTTGCATCCATCGGTCGCGCGTTCGGCGGCAATGGTGTGCGGGTGACGAGCCGGGCCGAGCTGCGTGCCGCGCTGATCGAAGCGCAGGGCGCCGACCGCTTCACCGTCATCGCCGCCGAGATCGACCGCGGCTCTTATGACAACCGTTTCTGAGGAGGTGCCCATGCCCGGCCCGCTGGATGGTCTCGTTATTCTCGACCTGAGCCGGATTCTGGCCGGTCCCACCTGCACGCAGCTCTTGGGTGACCTCGGCGCCGAAATCATCAAGATCGAGAGCCTCGCCGGTGACGATACGCGACAATGGGGGCCGCCTTTCACGCTGGACGCGGAGGGCAATCCCACCGACCTGTCGGCCTATTTCATGTCCGTCAACCGCAACAAGAAATCGGTGGCGGTGGACCTGACCGATCCAGAGGTCCAGAAATGCCTTCGCGATCTGGCAGGCCGTGCCGACGTGGTAATCGAGAATTTCAAGCCCGGGGGCCTGCGCAAATACGGCCTCGATCACGAGACGCTCTGCGCCGCCTATCCGGGTCTTGTCTACTGCTCCATTTCCGGCTTCGGCCAGACCGGGCCGAACCGCGACAAGCCCGGCTATGACCTGATGGCGCAAGGGTTTGGCGGCATCATGTCGATCACTGGCGAGGCGGGGCGCGAGCCGATGAAGGTGGGCGTGGGCGTGGCCGATGTGGTCTGCGGCCTCTATGCCGCGACAGGTATTCTGGCGGCGCTGCGTCACCGCGACGCCACGGGAGAGGGGCAGCATATCGACCTGGCATTGGTGGATGCGACCATGTCCTGGCTGGTCAACCAGGGGCTCAATTACCTGACCTCTGGCACCGCGCCTGTCCGCGCGGGCAACGCGCACCCCAATATCGTGCCCTACCAGGTGTTTGCCACGTCCGACGGATACGTGATCGTCGCCGTGGGCAATGACAGCCAGTATGCGCGGTTCTGCGATTACCTTGGCCAGCCTGATTGGGCCAGTGATCCGCGCTTTGCCACCAATAGCGAGCGGCTCGCGCATCGCGACACGCTGGTGCCGATGATCGCCGCGGTGCTGGAGCGCCGCACCACACGCGACGTCATCGACGGGCTGGAGGCGCGCAAGGTGCCGGTGGGCCCGGTCAATACCATCGACCAGGCGCTCGAATCCGACCAGGCGCAGGCGCGGGAGATGACCATCACCCTGCCCGCGCCGCAGACCGCGACGGGCGAGGTGCGGCTGCTGGGCAATCCGCTCAGATTCTCGCGCACGCCCGTCAGCTATCGCCGCGCGCCGCCCGAGACGGGGGCGGATACCGAGGCGGTTCTGTCACGGCTTCGGGACGATCTGTAACCTTGGCTCGCGGCCACGTGATTTGCCGCGACTCGAGGCAAGGCGTAGCCCTCCGGGTATCAAACCGGAGGGCTATTCATGCATGGAATTCTGAAACTTCTCGCCATTCTCGCGCTATTTGCCGCGCCCGCGCAGGCGGTCGAGCCGCGCGACGGCTGGATCGTCCACGAGACGAACAAATCATATGCCGATCTGGTGCAGGCGGTACGCGACGCGGTCAGCGAGGCCCCCATCGCCATCGTCACGCAGGCCAGCGCCTCGGACGGGGCGCGGATGCAGGGCCACACCATCCCCGGTAACCGCGTTTTCGGGCTTTACCGAAACGATTACGCCCGCCGGATGCTTGATGCGAGCGTCGCCGCCGGGATTGAGGCGCCGATCCGGCTCTATGTCACCGAGCAGGCGGACGGCACCGCGACGCTCAGCTACAAGACGCCGAGCCATGTCTTTGCGCCCTATGCCGAGGAGGGGGGCGCGGCGCTGCGTGCACTGGCGGACGAGCTTGACGCGGTGTTCGAGGATGTGGCGCGGGCGGCTGTGGCCGAGTGAGGCCAGATTTTGTGCCATTTCTTCGCCGCAAGCGGGTTCTCGCGCATCGCCATGCGCCTGAGGGTTGAGCGGCGCTGCACAACACGTCACATTCCGAACCCGGAAAATAACGTATTGGTGAGGACCCTCGCGACCGTGTTGCCGGTGTCACATTTAGCGGGCTAGCTGAAACCGATAAGTATCGCCGAAAGGAAACCGGGCCATGCGTAACGATCAATTCGGGTATGACATCTCGCTCTCGTCCCCCGAGGCCGTTCAGGCCTGGGACAGGATGGTGCTGGCATTCCTTGCCCACGCCGCCGCGACGCCCGAGCATCTGGGCAAGGTGCTGGAGGCCGAGCCCGGCTTTGCCATGGCGCACGCGGTCAAGGGGCTGTTCTGCCTCATGCTGGGGCGGCGCGAAATGGATGAAACCGCCCGCGCCGCGCACGAGACCGCGGTGCTTTGTGCCCGACAGGGCGCGCCGCTGCCGCGCGAGACGGGCTATGTGCGCGCGCTGGGTGCCTGGCTCGGCGGGCGACCCTCGGACTCGGTGCGCGAGATGGAGGCGATCCTGACGCGCTGGCCAGAGGATGCGCTGGCGATGAAGATCAGCCATGCGATCCGCTTCATCCTTGGTGACAAGGATGGGATGCGCGCCTCGATCGAGGCGGTCCTGCCCGCCTATGACGTGCAGAACCCGGCCCGCGGCTACCTGTTCGGCTGTCACGCCTTTTCGCTGGAGGAAACCGGCGAGTATGGCCGCGCCGAAACGGCGGGGCGCATGGGGCTGAGCGTGTCGCCCGACGATGCCTGGGGCCTGCACGCGGTGGCGCATGTCTTCGACATGACCTGCAATGCGCGCGCCGGGCTCGACTGGCTGGAGGGGCGCGAACACGCCTGGGCGCATTGCAACAATTTTCGTTACCATGTCTGGTGGCACAAGGCGCTGATGCATCTCGACCAGAACGAGATAGAGGCGGTGTTTCACCTCTACGACACCGAGGTACGCAAGGACCGCACAGACGATTTCCGCGACATCTCGAACGGCACGGCGATGCTGATGCGGCTCGAACTGGAGGGGCACGACGTGGGCGACCGCTGGGAAGAGATGGCCGATATCTGCGAGGCGCGCACCGAGGACGCCTGTCTCATCTTTGCCGATCTGCACTACCTGCTGGCGCTCATCGGCGGCGGTCGCAAGAGCGCGATCCGGCGGATGATGACTCGGCTTCATGCCGATGCCAAGCGTGGCGGCGAGAGCGAGATGATGAGGCGCATGGCCAATCCCGGCCTGTCGGCGGCGTCCGGGCTTGAGGCTTTCGGCGAGGGTGACTACAAGACAGCCTTCCTCAACCTGAAACAGGCGCGCCATTCCATGCAGCTTGCCGGCGGCAGCCACGCGCAACGCGACATCTTTGAACGGCTGAGCATCGATGCCGGGATTCGCGCCGGATTCCTTGACGACGCCGAAACGATGCTGGGCGAGCGCAGTGCGCGGCGCGCCGGCAGGCACGACCGCTATGCCAGCACCCGGCTCGATCTCATCGCCGAGACGCGCGGCGAGTGGGGCGAGGCCGGGCGCCTGCCGGCCGAGTGAGCGCGCGACACGATCAGCAAGGACACGACACCGCCATGACGAGTGTTGCCGATCCAGCCATGCCACGGGCGCCTGCCCGCGAGGCGGCGACTGCCGCACCCGCGACGGGCACGCGCGATATCCGGCTGGATTTCTTTCGCGGTTTGGCGATGTTCATCATCCTCGCCGCCCATACGCCGCGCAATTTCGTTACGAGCTGGATCCCGGCGCGCTGGGGGTTTTCGGATGCCACCGAGATCTTCGTGTTCTGCTCGGGCATGGCCTCGGCCATCGCCTTTGGCCGCACCTTCGACCGGGCGGGCTGGCGGCTTGGGTCGGCGCGGGTGGGTTACCGCGTCTGGCAGGTCTACTGGGCGCATCTCGGGCTGTTTTTCGCCGTGGCCACGCTGATGGCGGCGATCGACCATTTCGGCGATTTCGACAAGGTCTATATCGGCTCGCTGAACCTGTGGAAGTTCTTTGCCGACCCGGGGCCGCAACTGGTGGGGCTGTTCACGCTCACCTATGTGCCCAACTATTTCGACATCCTGCCGATGTACATGGTCATCCTGGTGATGATGCCGCTGATGATGGCGCTGAGCCGGGTGAGCGTCTGGGCGGTTTTCGCCGTGATGGCGGTGATCTGGCTCTTTGCACAGCGGTCGGTGCTCGACTCGCTGGGCATGATCGACCTGCATCTCGGCTTTCCGGCAGAGCCGTGGTCGGATCGCAAGTGGTTCTTCAATCCGTTCGGCTGGCAACTGGTGTTCTTTACCGGGTTTGCCCTGATGCGCGGCTGGATACCGAAACCACCGGTGAACAAGGCGCTGATCGCGCTTGCGCTGGTGATCGTGCTCGCCAACGTGCCGCTGTCGCATATCGGGATGCGCGAGTTCGGCTTTGACTGGGCGCGCGATTGGCGCATCGCCAATCGCGGCCTGCTCAACAAGTCTGATTTCGGCATCTTGCGCTACGTGCATTTCCTGTCCCTCGCCTATCTGTGCTGGGCGGCGGCGGGTGATGGCGGTGCGCGGCTGAGGGCCGTTGGCCGGGGAATCGGGGCACAAACCTGGGGCGGCCTGCTCGCGATGATCCTGAAGGTGGGGCAGCAGTCGCTCGCCGTGTTCGTCTTCTCGATGTTCCTTGCGCGGCTGTCGGGTTTCGTGATGGACCAGATCGGGCGCAACACCTGGAACATGACACTGGCGAATTTCATCGGCTTCGCCGCGCTCGTCGTGGTGGCCTACGCGGTGTCTTGGTTCAAGGCGCAACCGTGGAGGGCGGCGCGATGATCCGGCGCGATGTCTTGCAGGGTCTTGGCGCGCTGGCCGTTTGGCCCGGACTGGCGCGGGCGGACGAGGGCGCGCCCTTTTCCGAGGCCATGTTGCACGACCTGGCGCGCGAAGTGGCATCGCGCCCCTATGCCAAGCGCCCGCTGGTGCCGCAGGCATGGCGCGACCTGACCTATGATCAGTATCGCGCGATCCGCTACGATACATCGCGAGCCTTCTGGGCCGAGACCGACACGACGCTCGAATTCGATCTCTTCCCGCCGGGGCTCTACTTCCCGCACTCGGTCGAGGTGAACATGGTCGAGGACGGCGTCGCGCGTCGCGTGCCCTTCGACATGTCGCTTTACGAGAAGCACGAGATCGTGCCGGACGATCTACCCGTCGATGACCGGCTGGGCTATTCCGGCGTCCGGCTCCGGGCCGAGATCGCGAGACCGGGCTTTTTCCAGGAGTATGCCGTGTTTCAGGGGGCCAGTTATTTCCGGGTGATCCCCCGCGATATGGTCTATGGGCTTTCGGCGCGCGGGCTGACCGTGAATACAGCCGCGCCAGAGGGCGAGGAATTTCCGGATTTCACCCGGTTCTGGGTCGAGAAACCCGCCCCCGGCGCGCGGCTCCATCGCATTCACGCGCTGATGGAAAGCCCCTCCGTCACCGGGATGTATCATTTCACGCTCGATCCCTATGGCCCCTCGGCGGATGTCGATGTGCGCTGCACGCTTTGGCCGCGGACCGATCTCGAAAATGCCGGGATCGCGCCGCTGACCTCGATGTTCTATTTCGACGCCAAGAACCGCGACCGGTTTAACGATTTCCGTTCGGCTGTGCATGACAGCAACGGGCTCACGATCCATAACGGCAATGGCGAGATGCTGTGGCGGCCGTTGGGCAATCCCCGCACGCTCCAGGTATCGAGCTTCGTTGATGACGGTCCGCGGGGCTTTGGCCTTGCACAGCGCGCCCGGCGCTATTCAGATTTCCACGATCTGGAGGCACAGTATCACCGTCGCCCCAGCGTCTGGATCACGCCTGGAGAGGACTGGGGTCGCGGCGCCGTGACGCTGGTGGAGATACCGACCGACAAGGAGATATTCGACAATATCGTGGCCTATTGGCGCCCGCGCGTTCCGCTGGCGGCAGGCAGCGAACACGCCTTCAGCTATCGCATGTCCTGGACCGGCGAAATTCCCGGGCAAAAGCCCGTGGCATCGGTGCTGGAGACGCGGATCGGGCGCGGGTTTCCACACGATCTGCGGCAGGTGGTAACCGTGGATTTCGCCCCGCACCCGGCGGTGCCCGAGGACCTAGACGAGTTGGTGATCTACGTGAATTCCAACCGGCTCGAGACCTCGGACGGCCTGGTTCAGCGCAACCCCGAAACCGGCGGGGCGCGGCTCGCGTTTTCCTTCGATCCCGGCGAGGTGGACGTGGCGGAAATGCGCGCGCAGCTTTTCCACGAGGGACGCGCGGTGACAGAGGTATGGCTCTACAAATGGACGGCGTAACCCCCTTTCCAGGCGGTGACGTGATGCCGCCCCCCGCGCCGCTTGCGCACCCGGTGCAGGATCTGCGGCGGGCGCACCGCGATCCCCGTGCGCCCGCGTGGCCGCCGGCGCGCGGTGTCTGGTGGCGGCGTGCGGCGACGTTTGTGCCCGCGGTCACGACCACGGGCGGGCTCGCCTGGGCGTTTGCCGACTGGCTGTCGGATGGCGGCATGTGGTGGCTGGAATGGGTGTTGTTGGCGCTGGTGACGGCCACGTTCTTCTGGGTTGCGCTGTCGGTGGCCACGGCGACGTTGGGGCTGGGCTGTCACCTGTTGCACAGGCGCGGCGGCGTGCGCGGGGCTGTCTCGCCGCTCGACGTGGCGCTCGTGGTGCCGGTCTACAACGAGGAAACCGCCGACGTGTTCGGCAATGCCTGCGCGATGATGATGGCGCTGCGTGACGCGGGCACGGTGCACCGGTTTGATCTCTACATCCTCAGCGACACGCAGGACGCCGCCATCGCGCTCGCCGAACGGCGCGCCCTAGCCACTTTGCGCCGGGCGCTGCCGCCCGGTCTGCGGGTCTGGTATCGCCGCCGGCTCGACAATTCCGGGCGCAAGGTGGGCAACCTGCGGCAATGGCTCGAAACATGGGGCGGGGCGCATGACGCGATGCTGGTGCTCGACGCCGATAGCCTGATGAGCGCCGGTGCGATCGTCGCGCTCGCCGACGAGATGGCCGCCGATCCGGGTGCGGGGCTCATTCAGACGGCGCCGCTGGTGATCGGCTCGGAGACGGTGTTCGGTCGGATGCAGCAATTCGCGGCGGCGGTCTACGGCTCGCTCCTGTCCGCCGGGCTCGCGGGTTGGACCGGGGCGGAGAGCAATTACTGGGGTCACAACGCGATCCTGCGCACGCGCGCCTTTGCCGATTGTGCCGGGCTGCCGCGAATGCCCACGCTGACACGGCGTCGGGGTGCGCTGATCCTGAGCCACGATTTCGTCGAGGCCGCGCTCTTGCGCCGTGCCGGCTGGGCGGTGCGGTTCCTGCCGGGGATCGGCGGCAGCTACGAAGAGCCGCCCGCGACCCTGATCGACTATGCGCTGCGCGACCGGCGCTGGTGCCACGGAAACCTTCAGCACTTGGCGTTGCTGGGCACCAGGGGCCTTCATGTCGTGTCGCGGTTTCACCTGCTGCATGGTGCGATGAGCTACCTGCTGTCGCCCGCGTGGTTCATCCTGCTGGTGATCTGGGCGCTTCTGGGCAACGGGCCGGACAGCGTCATCAGCTATTTCTCGGCGGACAATCCCCTCTACCCGGTCTGGCCAGAGATGAGCGGCGTGCAGTCGGGGATGATCCTGCTCTTCATGTACGCGATGCTGCTCGCACCCAAGGCGATGGGGGCGCTCGCGGTCCTGCTGGGCGAGGTGCCGGTGGTGCGGTTCGGCGGCGCGGGGCGCTTCGCGGCGTCGCTGTTGGCCGAGATCGTGCTGTCGATCCTGTTTGCGCCGATCATGATGGTGCAACAGGTGGTGGCGGTTCTGCGCACGGTCGCGGGCATCCGCCCGATGTGGTCGCCGCAGGCGCGCAAGGGCGGCGATTACGGCGCGGCGACGGTGCTCAAGTTCCACGCGCTGGAAACGGTGAGCGGTCTGCTTCTGGCGCTGGGGATCGCGGCGGGGCTGGTGTCGCTGTGGCTTCTGCCCATTGCGGTGAGCCTCGGGCTCGCCGTGCCGCTTTCGATGCTCTCGGGGCGGCGGCTGGCGCGGCTCATGGCCACGCCCGAGATGGTCGACCCGCCCGCCATCCTGCGGCTCGCGCGCGCGTCGCGCGCGATGTTCCGCGCGGCGGACACCACGCCCATTGCGGCGGAATAGAACCTAGACCAGCCGATCCCCCGGCGTATCCCCGGCAAAGAACGCATCGAGGTTGTCGAGCGCGCGAAAGCCCATCGCGTCGCGCGTGGCGCGGGTGGCGCTGCCGATATGGGGCAGCATGAAGATGTTTTCATGCGCGGCAAAGGCGGGGTTGCCGCCCGGCTCCACCTTGAAGCAATCGAGACCGGCGGCGGCGATGTGACCCGACTCTATCCCTGCCAAAAGCGCGTCCTCATCCACAAGCGCACCGCGCGCGGTGTTCACCACGACCGCGCCTTGGGGCAGCTTGGCGATGCGGTCTCTGTTCAGCAGATCGACCGTGTCGGGCGTCGCCGGACAATGCAGCGACAGGAAATCCGCCACTTCCAGCAGGCTGTCGACATCCTCGTGAAAGACCGCGCCCTGCTCGACCTCGGGGGCGAGCCGCGAGCGGTTGTGGTAATGGATCTCCATGCCGAAACCGCGCGCCTTTTCGGCGAATGCCCGGCCCACGCGGCCCATCCCCACGATGCCCAGCCGCGCACCGGTCACCTGCTTGCCCACCATGAAGGAGGGCGACCAGCTGTCCCACTGCCCCTGCCGCACAAGGCGATCCCCGCGCACCGCGTGCCGTGCCGCGCCCAGCATCAGCAGCATGGCGATCTCGGCGGTGGCGTCCGACAGGACGTCGGGCGTGTTCGTCACCACGATGCCGCGTGATTTCAGCGCGTCGAGGTCGCAATGATCGACGCCCACCGAATGATTGGCCACGATCTTCAGCCGGGGGTCGAGTTTTGCCACCACGTCCGCGGTGAAATGCTCGGAGTGGCAGGGGATCATCCCGTCCACCTTTGCACTCATCGCGACGATGTCCTCGGCCGTGCCCGGCGTGTCGGCCTCGTTCACGATCACCTCGTAGTCGCGCCGCGCGCGCTCCAGCGTCGCATCCGACAGGCGGCGCGGAATCCAGATCACCGGTTTGGACATGGCCTAGCTATTGTTCTTGCTGGAGGTCACGAAATCATAGGCCGCGAGCCCGGCGGCAAGGACCGTCACGATCCACAGGTCGGTCTCGCCGATCTCGCTGGCGAGGATATAGAGAAACGCGGCCAGCACCACGAAGGCGAAGAGCGCCAGAAGCCTGTTCATGTCGTCATCCTTTCGTCATTCCCCGGCCTCTGTCAGCCAGTTATGAAACCAGTTCGCACTGCGCAAGAGCCGCCCGTCATTGCCGCGCGCGGCGACCATCTGCACCCCCATCGGCAGCCCGTTCTCGGCGGTGAAGGCGGGCACCGTCACGGCGGGCACGCCGGTCAGCGTCCAGACCCCGTTGAAGATCGCGTTTCCGGTGAAATCGAGCCCCTCTGGCGCCGGCCCGGTGGCGGCGGGGCAGAGGATCGCGTCGCACCGCTCGAAGATTTCGTCCAGCCCGGCATAAAGCACATCGGGCCAGTCCAGCGCGGCGAGGTAATCGCGTGCGAGGATCGCGTTACCCTTGGTCAGCGCCTCCTGCGTGCGGGGGCCGAGGGCCTCCATCTCCTTGCTGTAGCGATAGTAATAACGCGCCATTTCCGCGAAATTGATCCGCTCGCGGATCGCTGCCGCCTCGCCGAAGGCATTGGGCAGCGGGGCCTCGAACACCTGCTCTCCCAGCGCGTCGGCCAGTTCGGCAAAGGCGGCGTGCACCTGCGGATCGGCCTCGTCCCAGCCGGGCGGCTTGACGAAGGCAAAGACCGGCTTCACCGGCGGTTTCGAGGTGGCGATGCCGTGCATGTCGGGCACCGGCGCGACCACGGTCGCCGCATCACCCGTGTCGTGCCCCATGAGTACCTGCGACAGCAACGCTGCATCGGCGGGCGTGCGGGCAAACACCCCAACGGTGTCGAGCGTCGGTGACTGCATCAGCACGCCGGTGCGCGGGATCGCCCCAAAGCTAGGCTTGAACCCGGTGACGCCGCAATACGACGCGGGCCGGATCACCGATCCGCCGGTTTGCGTGCCCACGGCGAGCGGCACCATCCCGTCGGCCACCGCCGCGGCAGAGCCCGAGGACGAGCCGCCGGGCGAGTGCGCGGGATTGTGGGGATTACGGGTCTTGCCCGCCTGCATGTAGGCCAGCTCGGTCGTGACCGTCTTGCCCATGATGATCGCGCCCGCCGCCTTCAGCCGTTCGACGATGGCGGCATCCTTGATCGGCACGCGGCCCTGATCCAGCGCACAGCCGTTCTCGGTGGGGATTTTTGCCGTGTCGATGATGTCCTTCAAGGCCACCGGCAGCCCGTGCAACGGCCCGATGGGCCGCCCCGCCTGCCGGTGTGCATCCAGCGCCCTGGCCTGGTGGCGGACGAAATCGGGATCGAACCACGCCCAGGCCTGCACCTCGGGCTCGCGCGCTTCGATGCGTGCGATACAGGCCTCGGCCAGCTCCAGCGCGCGCACCGCCCCGCTTGCCAGACGCCCGCGCAGCGCGCAGGCGTCGAGGCTCAGCAGATCGACCTTATCCGCCATACATCAGCTCCGGCAGGTAGAAGACGATCTGCGGATAGATGTACATCAGCGCCATCGAGATGAAAACGCAGAGCAGGAACGGCATGACCCCCGCGAAAATCTGCGTCAGGCGGATCTCCGGTGGTGCGATTCCCTTGAGGTAATAGGCGGACATGGCCATTGGCGGTGTCAGAAAGCTGGTTTGCAGGTTGAGCGCCACGAGGATGCCGAAGAACAGCGGATCGACATCGAAGAACTGCAACAGCGGCAGGAAGATCGGCACGAAGATGATGATGATCTCGGACCATTCCAGCGGCCAGCCCAGCAGGAAGATGATGAGCTGTGCCAGCAACAGGAAGGCCAGCGGGCTGAGGTCCAGCCCCTGCACGAATTCGGAGATCACATGCTCGCCGCCCAGGTAGGAGAACACCGCCGAGAAGGTATAGGAACCGACAAACAGCCAGCACACCATCGCCGTGGTGCGGACCGTGAGATAGACGCTCTCGCGCATCCGCTGCCACGTCATTGCCCGGTAGACAAAGGCGAGGAAGATGCCGCCCAGCGCGCCGATCGAGGCTGCCTCTGTAGGGGTCGCGAGGCCGAAAAGGATCGAGCCGAGCACCGCCATGATGAGAAACGCCAGCGGGACGAAGGAGGTCACGATCATCAGGATGAGCTTGATCATCGGGATGTCCGGCACTTCCTCCTTGCTCGGCTTCGGGGCGGCCGAGGGCTGGATTATCGCGCGCCCGATCACGTAGACTAGGTAGAGCCCGACCAGAACCAGCCCCGGCAGCAGCGCCGCCGCGTAAAGCCGCACGATCGACACGTTCGAAGCCGCCGCATAGACGATCAGCATGATCGAGGGCGGAATGAGAATGCCCAGCGTGCCGCCCGCGCAAATGATGCCAGAGGCGAATGACGGGTCGTAGCGCGCCTTGAGCATCGCGGGTAGCGCCAGCAGGCCCATCAGCGTCACAACCGCGCCCACAATCCCCGTGGCGGTGGCAAAGAGCGCACAGGTGATGAGCGCGGCAACGCCCATTGAACCGGGCATGTTCTTGGCCGCGACGTTGAGCGTGGAAAACAGGCGGTCCACGATATTGGCGCGCTCGACGATATAGCCCATGAACAGGAATAGCGGCACGGCGGTCAGAACCTCGTTCGACATCACCGTGAATGTCTGGTTCACGAACAGGTCGAATATTCGGTTGTTGAAGAACCCCTCGACCCAAAGGGACCACTGGTCCCAGGTGCTCGCCACCGTCTCGTCCAGACGGTTGAACTCGCGCCACATGCGGCGCTCTTCGAAATAGGCGTAATAGCCAAAGCCGATGCCCATCGCCATGAGGGTGAAGGCGATCGGAAAGCCCAGAAACACGAAGACAATGAACAGCCCCAGCATCATCAGGGCGATTTGCGGATCGGTCATGGATGTGCGTCCTTTTCGGCCTCGGCGGCCTTTTGCATCAACAGGTCCTCGGTCTCGAAGACGTCTTCTTCGGCGGCCAGCCACTCATTGGTGCGCATCGCGAGGATGCAGCGGCAGACCTGCGCCATGCCTTGGATGAAGAGCAGGATACCGGCGGCGACGATCACCGTCTTGAACTGGTAGATCGGCACGCCCGCGGGGCTGTTGACCGACACTTCGCCATACGACCACGATTTCGAAGCGTATTTCCAGCCCGAGAAGATCAGCGCGGTGATGCCCGGAAAGAAGAACAGGATATAGAGAACCAGGTCGATCTTGGCCTGGTTGCGCGGCTGCCACAGGCGATAGAGGAAATCGCCCCGCACATGCCCGCCGCGCGATAGCGTATAGGCCCCGCCCATCATGAACAGCGTGCCATACATGATGAAGGACACGTCAAGCGCCCAGGCTGTCGGGTTGTTGAAGACATAGCGCACCACCACCTCGTAGCCGGTGCCGACCGACATCAGGACAATGAGCCAGGCGAATGCCTTGCCGAACCAGGCCGACAGATTGTCGGCGAAGCGTATGAAGCCGATCACGCGAACCCCCCGTTATGCTGGAAAAGTGGCCCCGGTGCTGTGCACACCGGGGCCGGTTTCAATAAGGTCTTTGCCTCCGCTCAGAGCTTGAGCTTGCCTGGGAAGTAGTGATCGTAGGCAAGCGCCAGGTCGGGCGCGTTCATCAGTTCATAGAAGGTGACCTGCTCGACCCAGGCGCGCTGGCTGTCGAGGCATTTCTTCATGAACGGATCGGCCTCGAGTTCGGGGATCAGCTTGTCCCAGGCCTCGAGCTGTGCCGCCAGGATGTCTTCCGAGGTGCGGTGCACGGTGACATCGGCCTCTTCCTGGAGCCACTTGAGGTCTGCCGAGTAGCGACGCATCGCCTTGGCGGTGTTCGCGGTCGACACGGCCTCGACGCCGTACTTCAGGATCGCACGGAGATCCGGGTCCAGCTCTTCCATGGTGAAGCGGGAGAACAGGAACTCGAAGCTTTCCGACGCCTGGTGGTAGGACGACAGGTAGTAGTTCTTCGCCACGTCATGCGCGCCGAAATCCTTGTCCGAGGACGGGTTGTTGAACTCGAACGCGTCGATGACGCCACGCTCCATCGCGGGCACGATCTCGCCGCCGGGAAGCTGTGCCACAGACATGCCCATGGATTGCAGCAGGTCCGCCGCGAGGCCCACGGTACGATACTTGAAGCCTTCGAGGTCCGCGGCGGTGTTCACCTCGCCCTTGAACCAGCCGAAGGGCTGCGCGAACATCGGGAAGCCCATGTAGCCGTCCACGTCCATCCCGAGGATGTCCTGGGTCAGCTCGTCATAGAGCGCCTTGCCGCCGCCTTCGTAGAACCAGCTCAGCATCGTGGTGGCAGAGCCGCCGAAAACGGGGCCGGTTCCGAAGAGCGAGGCCGCCTTGCTCTTGCCGTACCAGTAGACCGGCACCGAATGCGCGGCGTCGAGAACACCGTCGTTCACGGCATCGAGCACCTGGAACGCGGCCACGACGGCGCCCGCGGGCAGCACGTCGATCTTGAGGCGTCCGCCGGACATTTCCTCCACCCGGTCGGCATAGTCCTGTGCGAACTCCTGCCAGATGTTCCCGGCACCCCAGGATGTCTGCATCTTCAGCACGATTGGCGCCTGCGCCAATACCGCCGGGGCCGCGAGCGTACTCGCCGCTGCCACCGGTGCCCCCACCGCGGCGCGGCGCAGGAACGAACGGCGGTCAAACTTCGCCTTGTCTGTCATGGTTTCCTCCCAATTTGCATAAGCAACTCCCGTGTGGATGGCACATGCGCGCATACACGCACAGGCGATTCGGTGCACATGGCCCCCCGCAGCGTCGCCATCGTATCGTGCGGTTTTACAAAAACAAGGGTTCTGGTAAAATTATCTGACCAAAAGGGGGGTTCGAGATGCCCAAATAGGGCCACGGTGCATTGTCATGACCCCTGTGCCAAGAGATGCACCATCCTTGTCTATCGCCTCATTTTATTGGCCCAGACGGCGACGCAGTCCCGTGCAAGGCAGGTGACAACGGTGGTTCGTCGCTGATAAATGGCATGACGTAATGCCGCAGCCAGGGTGGCCGGACGGGGCGATTTCACTTGCCTTTCGGCCGGGGACGGGCGACCCAAATGGCCGGGGACCAAGAAACAGGGAGACCGGAAGAATGAAGAAACTGTTGGCAACAGCCGCCGCTCTGGCGCTCGGGGCCGGGGTGGCCTCGGCCGATGTAAAGGTGGGCATGATCACCACGCTCTCGGGCGGCGGCGCGGGCCTCGGCATCGACGTGCGCGACGGCTTCATGCTCGCCATCGAGCAATCTGGACGCGATGATATCGAGGTCGTGATCGAGGATGACCAGCGCAAGCCGGACATCGCCGTGCAGCTTTCCGACAAGATGATCCAGTCGGAAAAGGTGGACGTGCTCACCGGGATCATCTGGTCCAACCTCGCGATGGCGGTGATCCCCGGCGCGGTGGCGCAGGGCAAGGTCTACCTTTCGCCCAATGCCGGGCCGTCGGCGCTCGCGGGCAAGGGTTGTCACGAGAACTATTTCAACGTCGCCTGGCAAAACGACAACCTGCACGAGGCCGCCGGGGCCTATGCCAACAGCGCCGGGTATGAAAACAGCTTCATCCTCGCGCCCAATTATCCGGCGGGTCAGGATGCGCTCACCGGCTACAAGCGGTTCTACGAAGGAGAGGTCGCGGGCGAGATCTACACCCAATTGGGCCAGACCGACTATGCCGCCGAGATCGCGCAGATCCGCGCCAGCGGCGCCGACAGCGTGTTCTTCTTCCTGCCCGGCGGGATGGGGATTTCCTTCCTCAAGCAATATGCGGATTCGGGCGTCGGCCTGCCGGTCGTGGGCCCGGCCTTCAGCTTTGACCAGGGGATACTTCAGGCCGTGGGGCCCGCCGCGCTTGGTGTGGTGAATACCTCGCAATGGTCCAAGGACCTGGACAACGCCGCCAACGCCGCCTTTGTCGAGCGCTTCGAGGCCAAGTATGACCGCCTGCCGTCGCTCTATGCCAGCCAGGGCTTCGACACCGCCAACCTGCTGATCTCGGCGCTGGAAAAGGCCGACCCGTCGGACGCCGATGCGTTCCGCGAGGCGCTCCGGGCGGCCGATTTCGACTCGGTGCGGGGCAAGTTCCGGTTCGGGCCGAACCACCACCCGATCCAGACCATCTATGCGCGCAAGGTCATCAAGGAAGGCGACGTGTTCACCAATGAGGTGATCGGTACAGCACTTGAGGACCACTCCGACGCCTACGCGGCCGAGTGCAAGATGTAAGCCACTCTCCCGGCCCGTCGCGCACATCGCGGCGGGCCGGGACAATAACGAGCAGGACATGTCTCTCATCCTCGTCATCGAGCAGATCCTCAACGGGGTGCAGCTTGGCGTGATGCTGTTCCTGATGGCCGCGGGGCTCACGCTCATCTTCGGCGTCATGGGGCTCATCAACCTCGCGCACGGCTCGCTCTACATGGTGGGGGCCTTCGCCGCCGCCGCCGTGGCGGGGCTGACGGGCTCTTTCCTCTTGGGCCTCGTCGCGGCGCTTGTCGCGGCCGCCGCCGCGGGCGCGCTGATCGAGGTGACGGTGATCCGGCGGCTCTACGCCGCCGACCATCTCGACCAGGTTCTGGCGACCTTCGCGCTGATCCTCGTCTTCTCCGAAGGTGTGCGCTGGGTGTTCGGCTCGTTTCCGCTTTATCTCGACATCCCCGCCGCGCTGTCGGGGCCGGTGACCCTGCCGGGTGGGATCGAGTATCCGCTTTACCGGCTGGTACTGATCGGCATCGGGCTGGCGGTGGGACTGGGCCTGTGGTGGCTGATCGAGCGCACGCGCCTCGGCATCCGCATCCGCGCCGGCGAAAACGACCGCGAGATGATCGCGGCGCTGGGCGTGGACATCTCGCGCCTCTACACGCTGGTCTTCGCGCTCGGCGCGGCGCTGGCGGGGCTGGCGGGCGCGCTGGTGGGCGCGATCCAGTCGGTGCAGGTCGGCATGGGCGAGCCGGTGCTGATCCTCGCCTTCGTGGTGATCGTGATCGGCGGCATCGGCTCGATCCGGGGCGCCTTTGTCGGCGCGCTGCTGGTGGGGTTGACCGAGACGCTTGGCGGCGTGTTCCTGCCCGCCTTCTTTGGCCTGTTCACCGATCCGGCGACGGCTACCTCCATCGGGGCGTCGCTTGCCTCGATGGCGATCTACGTGCTGATGGGCGTGGTGCTGGTGTGGCGGCCCACGGGGCTCTTCGGGGTGCGGGCATGATCGGCGAAAGGGTGCTGAGCCTCGGCGTGCTGGCGGTGCTGGGCGGTGTCGCGTTGCTCGCCACGGCCACCGACGAGCCGTTTACCATCACGCTTGCCACGCGGGTGGCGATCCTCGCGCTGGCGGCGGCGGGGCTCAACATCGCGCTGGGCCTCGGCGGGCTGGTGAGCTTTGGTCACGCGCTGTTCTTCGGCCTCGGCGGCTATGTCATGGGCATTCTCGCCTTTCACGCGCAGACCTACACGCCGCTCGATCTCGGGCTGTTCGAGGTGGCGGGAACGAAATCCATGCCGGTGATCTGGCTGGCGGCGGTCGCGGTCTCGGCGCTGGTGGCTGTCCCGATAGGGCTTCTGGCGCTGCGCACAAGCGGGGTGTATTTCATCATGATCACCCTCGCCTTCGCGCAGATGTTCTACTACTTCACCATCTCGTGGAGCGCCTATGGCGGCGAGGACGGTCTGTCGATCTACGTGCGCAATGGCTTTCCAGGGCTCAACACGCTCGACCCGATTCAGTTCTTCGGGCTGTGCTTTGCGCTGCTCTGCGTGGTGCTGTGGCTCAGCGCGCGGCTGGCGCGCTCGCCCTTCGGCCTCGCTCTGGGTGCCGCGCGGCAGGCCCCCGCCCGCGCCGAGGCGGTCGGGTTCGACCCGATGCGCCTGCGGCTGGTGGCCTTTATCATCTCGGGGGCGATCGCGGGGCTCGCCGGCGCGCTCTATGCCGACCTCAACCGGTTCGTCAGCCCGGCCATGTTCGGCTGGCACCTGTCGGGCGAGTTGATCGTGCTGGTGATCCTCGGCGGCGTGGCGCGGATCATCGGGCCGGTGGTGGGTGCGGGCCTTTTCGTGATGCTCGAGCATTTCCTCGGCCAGGTCACCGATTTCTGGCAGGTCTGGCTGGGACTGATCCTGCTGGTGATCGTGCTCTATGCCCGCGGCGGGATCGTCGGGCTCGTGTCGCCGCGGAGGGCCGGGCATGGCTGATCCGGTGCTCGAGGCCCGCGGGCTGAGCAAGAGCTTTGGCGCGCTGGTGGCCAATGACGCGGTCACGCTCGATCTGCGACCGGGCGAGATACACGCCGTGATTGGCCCCAACGGGGCGGGCAAATCCACTCTCATCGCGCAGCTCTGCGGCGCGCTGCGGCCCGACAGCGGCGAGGTGCGGCTTCAGGGCGAGGACGTCACCGGGCTGAGCGTGGCGCAGCGCGCGCGCCTTGGGCTGGCGCGCACGTTCCAGGTCTCGGCGCTGGCGATGGAGGATAGCGTGCTGGAAAACGCCGTGCTGGGCGCGCTCGGCGCGACGGGCAGCCCGTGGCGCTTCTGGCGCGCGGCGCTGAGCCGTCCCGCGCTGGTCGCGCAGGCCGAGGCGGCGCTCGACCGGGTCGGGCTGGCGGAGGCGCGTCACCGCCGCGTGGCCGATCTCAGTCACGGGCAGCGGCGTCAGTTAGAGGTTGCGGTGGCGCTGACGCTGGGGCCGCGCGCCTTTGTCATGGACGAGCCGATGGCCGGCCTCGGCACCGAGGGGTCGGCGGACCTCACCCGCCTGCTCGACGCGCTGCGGCACGAGGCGCCGATCCTGCTGGTCGAGCATGACATGGACGCGGTCTTTGCCCTTGCCGACCGCATCAGCGTGCTGGTCTACGGCCGCGTGCTGATGACCGGCACCGTGGCCGAGGTGCGCGCCAGCGCCGAGGTGCGCGCGGCCTACCTGGGGGACGCGGCATGACGCTGCTCGCGCTCTCGGACCTCACCGCCAGCTACGGCGCAAGCCAGGCATTGTTCGGTGTCGATCTCAGCGTGGCCGAGGGCGAGGTCGTCGCGCTGATGGGCCGCAACGGCATGGGCAAGACCACCACCGTCAAGGCGATCTGCCGGATGATCCCCTCTGAGGGACGGCTCACTTTCGCCGGGCGCAACCTGCACGCCATGCCCTCGCACCGCGCGGCGCGCATGGGGCTCGGGCTGGTGCCCGAGGGGCGACGCTGCTTCGCCGGGCTCTCGGTGGCCGAGAACCTTACCGCCGCCGCGCGCCCCGGTCCGTGGAGCATGGAGGGCGTGCACGCCCTCTTTCCCCGGTTGGCCGAACGCGCCGGACAGCGCGCCGCCTCTCTCTCGGGCGGCGAGCAGCAGATGCTGGCCATCGGGCGTGCGCTGATGACCAACCCGCGCCTGCTCATTCTCGACGAGGCGACCGAGGGGCTCGCCCCCGTGGTGCGCGCCGAGATCTGGTCCGCGATCCACACCGTCAGGCAGGAGACCGGCATGGCGATCCTGCTGGTGGATAAATCATTGAAGGAACTGTCGCGCATCGCCGATCGCGCGGTGATCCTCGCGCGTGGGCGCACGGTGTGGGAGGGGACGATGACGGCGCTGACGCCCGAGATCACGCAGCGCCATGTCGGGGTCTGACGCGGGCCACGCCCTGACAATCCCGTGAGAATTGGCGCGGGTGCGTTTCCCTGCCATATCTTCTGTGTCACCCAATCCGCGACCGACGGAAAGGAGCGCACCGCGCATGGAAAGCATCTATTACGTCCTGTGCTGGGCCTGCCACCGCCGCTGCAAGCATTGCTACGAGGCGCGCTTTCGCCCCTACGTTCGCGGCGCGCTGCGCGAGGTGGTGGACGAGGCGCGCACCACCTTTCCCAAGGTTCTGGACAGCCTGCCCGACGAGCTGAGCTATCTCGATCTGAATGCCCCGTCCGAGACCGCGCCGGGCGGCTACGAGCGGCGCGCGAGCCGGATCATCCTCGCGGGGGGCGAGGTGTTGGTCGATCCCGTGCGCGAGGAGGTCCTGTACCCCGCGCTGGAGGCGATCCAGCGCAAGTATGGCGCGCAGGGCGTGCGGGTGATCGTGCAGACCACCGGCGATCTGGTCACGCCGCAGATCATCGACGAGTTGCTGGCGCGCGGCGTCTGGATGATTTCCTGCGCCGGGATGGACGATTTTCACGTCGGCCACGAGGGGGAAAAGCGCGTGCCGCTCATCGACCGGCTGCGCGAGATGTTCGAGGCTGCGGGAATGCACGACAGCGCACTGGCCTCGACCACCCGCAACTGGGCCGATCAGACCCACGATCAGCCGGTCTATTCCATGTTCGGCGCGACCGAGGATGCCTGGATCGGCAAGATATGGCCGCGCGGGCGGGCGTGGGAAAACTCGCTTTCCAAGGCCGGGATCACCGACAATTTCTGCAATGTCTGGTCGGGCGGGCTTGGCTTTCTCAATCGCGGCTATTCGGGGTCGGAAGTGTCCATCGACCCCAATGGCGACGTGTTTCCCTGTTGCCTCAAGACCGCAGCCCCCCTGGGCAATCTCTGCGAGGAGCGGTTGGACGACATCCTCGACAGCCTCGTCGGCCACCCGGCGTTCGAGGCGATCTCGATGGGCCACCCCGAGCGGATGGGCATAACGCATGGCTGGGACTTGCCCCGCTTCCTCGACGAATCGCGCACCACCCGGCCCGATGGAGAACCCTATCGCAACCTCTGCATCGGCTGCGACCGCTTCTTCGAAAAGGTACTGGGGCCAGAGCTTGAACGCCTCCGCGCCGACCGGCTGGCAGCGAAGCGGGCGGCGGAATGACCGTGGTCGCCGGGGATCGCCGCGCCGCGCTGATCCCGGCGCTGGCGCAGGCGCTCGACGCGGCGGGCATCGCCCCCGGAACGCCCGCGCTCATGCCCGACACCGGACTCGCCCACGACCATGTGCGCCTTGGTGGCACCGGCTGGATCGCGCGGCTGCCCAAGCAGAGCCAGATGCAACTGGGGGCCTCCGAGAACCTCGCCTACCAGGCCGCCTGTTTCACCCGCGCGAGTGCATCCGGCCACGCCCCGCGCCTGCACGCCGTGCTGCCGCCCTCGGATGCGCTTCCGCGCGGCGGGCTGGTGGTGGAAGAGATCGCGGGGCGGGTTGCCCGCCTGCCCGAGGATCTGCCCGCCATTACGGCCGCCCTCGCCGCGACCCACGCCCTGCCGGTCCCGGAGAAGGATACGCGCCCGCCGCTCCTTGACCCCGCCGACCCGCTGGCCGAGCTGCTGGAGGAAATCGGGGCGCAGGCGGCCTACCTGCACGCGGTGGACCCGGAAACGCGGGCAATCATCGAGACCCACATCGCCGCCCTGCGCGATCTGGCTGCCGATGGGCCGCGCCCGCCCAAGCGGCTCATCTCCTTCGACGCGCACCCCGGCAATTTCCTGATCACGCCCGAGGGCCGCGCCGTTCTGGTCGACCTGGAAAAGGCTCGCTACAGCGCCCCGCCGCTCGATCTGGCCCATGCCACGCTTTACACCTCGACCACCTGGGACGTGGCCACCCACGCCGTGCTGACGCCCGAACAGGTGGCGGAGGCGTGCCACCATTGGCTCGATTGCCTGTCTGAAGTCGAACGTGCCGCCTTCGCGCCGTGGATCCTGCCGATGCGCCGCGCCATGTGGCTCTGGTCGATGACGTGGTGCGCGAAATGGCGCGTGCTGTCGGGGGCAGAGGCCAAGGCGACGCAGGATGGCGAGGACTGGGCGGCGGACAAGAGCGAGGCGGCGCTGATCGCCCATGTCCGGGGCCGCGTCGATCACTATCTCGACCCCGCGACGGCGGCGCGGCTGGATCAGGACTTCGCGCGTCTGGCCAATACACTATAACAAGACAACCCAACCAGGAGACCTCGACATGATCCGACAGATGCTGACATCGCTGGCAGCCCTTGCGCTGGCCGCACCGCTCGCGGCGCAAGAGGTGACACCCGACCCAAGGGATTGGGACGCGATCACCGGGGCGGCGGAGGGGCAGACCGTCTATTGGCACGCCTGGGGTGGCTCGAATGCCATCAACGACTATATCGCCTGGGCGGGCGACGAGGTGGCCGGGCGCTACGGCGTCACCGTCGAACATGTCAAGCTCAAGGACACCGCCGACGCCGTCAGCCGCGTCATCGCCGAGAAATCGGCGGGCAAGGATTCCGGCGGCGCGGTCGATCTCATCTGGATCAACGGCGAGAATTTCGCGGCGATGAAAGAGCAGGGGCTGCTTTATGGCCCCTGGGCCGAGGATCTGCCCAACTGGCAATACGTCGATGTCGACGGCAAGGCCGCCGTGACCTCGGATTTCACCGTGCCCACCGAGGGGCTGGAGGCCCCCTGGGGGATGGCGCAGATCATCTTCTACCACGACACCGCGCGACTGGCCGAGCCGCCCCGATCGATCCCCGCGCTGCGCGACTGGGCGCAGGACAATCCCGGCCGTTTCGCCTATCCGCAGCCGCCGGACTTCCTCGGCTCGACCTTTCTCAAGCAGGCGGTGATGGAGCTGGCCCCCGACCCGTCGGTGCTGACCAAACCGGTGAGCGAGGAGAGCTATCACGAGGCCACCGCGCCGCTCTGGGATTACCTCGATGATCTCACGCCCAACCTCTGGCGCGGCGGCGCGGCCTATCCGCAATCGGGGCCGCGGCTGATCCAGCTCATGAACGATGGCGAGATTGACCTCGCGCTCAGCTTCAACCCCAACGAGCCGTCGAACGCCATCGCCAATTTCGAGCTTCCGGGCACGGTGCGCAGCTACGTGCTCGACGGCGGCACCATCGGCAATGCGAGCTTTATCGCCATCCCCTACAACGCCAACGCCAAGGCGGGCGCGCTGGTGCTCGCCAGTTTCCTGCTGTCACCCGAGGCGCAGGCGCACAAGCAGGATCCGGCGGTTTGGGGCAACGGCACGGTGCTGGCGATGGACAAGCTCTCCGCGCAGGATCGCGCCCGCTTCGACGCGATAGAACTCGGCGTGGCGACGCTCACCCCCGCCGAACTGGGCGAGGCGCTGCCCGAGCCGCATCCCTCCTGGATGGTGCGGCTGGAACAGGACTGGACCGCGCGCTACGGCGTCGGCCAGTAGGCCCGCGTGCGCGCCGCTGCCAGCATCCCCGTCCCGGCGCGTCTCGCGCGGCGGGCGCGGTTTCTGCACTGGGCCCCGCTGCTGACGCTGGCGGTGATGCTGGGGCCGGTGCTGGCGGGGTTATTGGGCACGCTCGCCCCGGCGCTGGGCTACATGCCCGCGCTGGGCGGGCATAGCCTCGGCCTCGCCGCTTTCGAGGCGTTCGCGGCCTGGCCGGGCCTGCCGCGCGCGGTGGCGCTCAGCCTCGGGGTGGGGTTTGCCGCCACGGCGCTGTCGCTCGCCATCGTCACGCTGATCTGCGCGGGCTGGGCAGGCACGCGGACCTTCGCCGCCATCGAGCGGCTGTTGTCGCCGCTGCTGTCGGTGCCGCACGCGGCGGCGGCCTTTGGCCTCGCCTTTCTCATCGCCCCCTCGGGCTGGATCGCCCGCGCGCTCTCGCCCGGCCTCACGGGATGGGCGCAGCCGCCCGACCTGCTGATCCTTCAGGATCCGGCGGGCCTCAGCCTCATTTTCGGGCTGGTCACCAAGGAGGTGCCCTTCCTGCTGCTGATGACGTTGGCGGCGCTGACGCAGGTGCGCCCGGGCCAGAGCCTGCGGGTGGCACAGGCGCTGAGCTATGCGCGCGTGACGGGCTGGCTCAAGGTGATCTTTCCACTGATCTACCGCCAGATTCGCCTGCCGGTCTACGCGGTGCTGGCGTTCTCCATGTCGGTGGTGGACGTGGCGATCATCCTCGGGCCGAACACGCCGCCGACGCTGGCCGTGCAGGTGGTCCGCTGGATGAACGACCCCGACCTCGCCCTGCGATTCCAGGCGGCGGCGGGGGCGGTGCTGCAACTGGGGCTGGTGCTGTTCGGCCTCGGCCTGTGGCGGCTGATCGAGATGGCCGTGGCCCGCGCCGGGCGCGCGTGGATCGTGCGCGGCGGGCGCGGGCGGCGCGGCACCGGGCGGATGCTGCGCATGGGCGCGCTGGTGCTGGGCGCGCTGGCCGCACTCGCGGTGATCGCGGGGCTGGGGGGGCAGGTGGTCTGGTCCTTCGCCGGTCTCTGGCAGTTTCCAGACCTGCTCCCCGACGGCTTTACCTTTCGCAACTGGGATCGCCACGGCCCGCGCCTGGCCGGTCCCGGCATCGAGACGCTGCTCATCGCCGGGGCGGCAACCGGGCTGGCGCTGCTGCTGACGCTGGCGAGCCTCGAGGCCGAGCACCGACACGGCCTGCGCCCCGCCACGCGGGCGCTGTGGCTGCTCTACCTGCCGCTGATCGTGCCGCAGGTGGCGTTTCTCACCGGCTTTCAGACGCTATCGATCCTGACGGGCGTCGATGGCGGGCGCGCGGCGGTGGTGCTGGCGCATCTGGTGTTCGTGCTGCCTTATGTCTTCCTGTCGCTGTCGGACCCGTGGCGCGCTTGGGACGCGCGACAGGACATCGTGGCGCGCGCGCTGGGCGCGGGGCCGGATCGCGTGCTCTGGGCGGTGCGGCTGCCGATGCTCTTGCGCCCGCTCCTCGTGGCGGCGGCGGTTGGCTTTGCCGTCTCGGTGGGGCAATACCTGCCGACGCTCTTGGTGGGCGCGGGTCGCGTGGCCACGCTCACCACCGAGGCGGTGGCGCTGGCCGCGGGCGGCGACCGGCGGGCGATCGGCGTCTACGCGCTGGCGCAGACGGCGGCGGCCTTTGCCCCCTTCGCGCTCGCCGTGCTGCTGCCACGGATCGCGTGGCGCAACAGAAAGGGGATGCGCGATGGATGAGGGTCTGCGGTTCGAGCACCTGACGATTTCGCTGGGCCCCGAGCGGCTCATCGCGCTCGATTGCACGGTCGGCCCCGGCGAGGTGCTGACGGTGATGGGACCGTCCGGGTCGGGCAAGTCCACGCTGCTCGCGGCGATCACCGGCACGCTCGATGCGGCCTTTACCATGACCGGGCGCATCCGGCTCGACGGGCATGATCTGTCGGGCCTGCCCACAGAGGCACGGCGCATCGGCATCCTGTTCCAGGATGAATACCTGTTTCCGCATCTCTCGGTCGGGGCCAACCTCGCCTTCGGGCTGAAGCCCGAGGTCAAGGGCCGCGCCGCCCGCCGCGCGCGGATAGAGGCGGCGCTGGCCGAGGTCGGCCTCGAAGGATTTGCAGACCGCGACGGGGCCACGCTCTCGGGCGGTCAGCGGGCGCGGGTGGCACTGCAACGGATGTTGCTGTCAGAGCCGCGCGCGCTGCTGCTCGACGAGGCATTCTCCAAGCTCGACACCGGGCTGCGCGCGCAGGTGCGCGCGCTGGTGTTCGACACCGCCCGCCAGCGGGCGCTGCCGGTCCTGCAAGTCACCCACGACCATTCCGACGCCGAGGCGGCGGGGGGAGAGGTGATGACGGTGGGGTGAGGGTTCTGAGATGTCTTCACGTTAGAAGAACACCATTCATTCTCTATGTTCTCTGGGAAGCGGAAGGATGTCTGAGAAACCAACATGTATGCCATACGCGAAATCATTCCGCATCTGGACTATAATTTCATCTTCTGATTTTCTAATATTTTCAATCAATTCTTCCATTAATCCCTCTTTTTCGCCAGACATTACTGCTCGGCACTCAGCTAAGCATTTGCCGTGTGTTTCAATAGCCTTCAACACCCATGAACTGCCAAGCAAGATTACTTTTCGCTTTGAAACGCGATAGTTCGAGAATGCCTTTTGCCTCGCTGTGTCGTCACCATCGAAAAACACATGCATATACTCTTCGATAGCCTCAATAAACTCGCGATAAGTGGCACGACGCTCTTTAGCTAACTCTGTGAGACGGTCAGTCTCCTTCTGCCAGCGATAAACGAAAACCCCGCCAATAAGAGTCACGGTTGCGGCTATGACAACTGCCCAATTCACCTACTCAACCCGCCATGCAACGTCGGCACATCCAGCGCGGCAAACCCGTAATGCCGCAGCCACCGCAGGTCTGAATCAAAGAACGCCCGCAAATCGGGGATGCCGTATTTCAGCATCGCGATCCGGTCGATCCCCATGCCGAAGGCAAAGCCCTGCCATTCATTCGGGTCGATATTGCCGGCCTCCAGCACGTTGGGATGCACCATCCCCGACCCGAGGATTTCCAGCCAGTCATCGCCCTCGCCGACCTTGAGCGTGCCGCCCTCCCAGCTACAGCGGATATCCACCTCTGCCGACGGTTCGGTGAACGGGAAATGCGAGGCGCGGAATCGCAGGTCGACGTGATCGACCTCGAAGAACGCCTTGACGAATTCCTCCAGCACCCATTTCAGGTTGGCCATGGAAATATCGCGGTCGATGGCCAGCCCCTCGACCTGGTGGAACATCGGCGTATGCGTCTGGTCGTAATCCGCGCGATAGACGCGGCCCGGCGCGATCACCCGCAAGGGTGCGCCCTGCGCCTGCATGGTGCGGATCTGCACCGGCGAGGTATGGGTGCGTAGCACGTGCGGGGGCCGGTCGTCGCCCTCGGCACGGTGCATGTAGAACGTGTCCATCTCGGCGCGCGCAGGGTGGTGGCCGGGGATGTTGAGCGCGTCGAAATTGTACCAGTCGCTCTCCACCTGCGGCCCCTCGGCCACGGCAAACCCCATGTCGGCAAAGATCGCCGTGACCTCCTCGGTCACCTGAGACACCGGGTGGATCGTGCCCTGACGCCGGGGGCGCCCCGGCAGCGTCACGTCGAGCCATTCGCCGCGCAGCCGCTCGTCGAGCGCGGCATCCGCCAGCGCCGCCTTGCGCGCGGCGAGCGCCGAATTGATCTCGTCCTTGAGCGCGTTGAGGCGCGGCCCCGCTTCCTGCCGCTCCTCGGGGCTCATCTTGCCCAGTTCGCGCATCTTCAGGCTGATCTCGCCCTTCTTGCCCACGGCCTGCACGCGCAGCGCCTCGAGCGCGGCCTCGTCTTCGGCCCCGGCGATGGCTGTCAGGTATTTCTCGCGCAGGTCGCTCATGTCCGTCACCCCGATATTGTCCCCGGCGGGTTAGCGCGCCTGCGCGCGGGGCGCAAGCGCGCCCACGCCCCTCAACCCGGCAGGATGCGCGCCTGAAAGCAGTTGTTGCGTGCCGAACGCACATCGACATGGGCCACCCCGGGCCAGCCGAGCGCCCATTCGGCATGGTCCATCAGCGCATCGGCGGCCACCACCTTGCCGGTGCCATAGACGATGCGCTCATCCGCGCCATAGCCCTTGAGCAGGTAGTCGGGACTCGCGCGCAACGCGGGCGGGATGCCCGCGCCCTCGAACCGCGCACAGGGCGCGGCACAGACAAAGATCGGCCCGGTCTCGGCATAGGGGTGCAGCCCGGCAAAGGGGCGATGCGCGAGCACCAGCATCTCCGTCCCTTCCGGGATGAAATCGAGGCAATGGCGGCAGGGGTTGCCGCTGCCGCGCGCCACCTGCCGCTCGGGCGGGTTGCCATAGGCGTCGGGCGCGCCGGAACGCCAGGCGGTGACGAGATCGGTGGGCAGGGCGGTGATCCTGGGCATGGCGGGCCTCCTCGGGAATGATGGCCCAAGCTTGCCCCGCCCCGCTCAGTCGCGCGACCCGGAACCTGCGGAATCGCGGGCACGCGCCTCCTGCCCTTCGCGCATCATCTCCTCCAGCCGTTCGAGGCGGCTCAGCACCTCGTCGCGATAGGTGTCGGTCTTTTCCACGTCCTCGGCGTGATGTGCGTCCTGCATAGAGTTGACGATGAGGCCGACCAGCAGGTTCACCACGGCGAAGGTGGTAACCATGATGAACGGGACAAAGAACGCCCAGGCATAGGGAAACTGCTCCATCACCGGGCGCACGATCCCCATCGACCACGATTCCAGCGTCATGATCTGGAAGAGCGAATAGGCAGAGCGCCCGAGATCGCCGAACCACGCGGGGTACGCGTCGCCAAACAGCTTGGTCGCCATCACCGACCCGATGTAGAAGATCATCCCCATCAGCAGGAACACCGAGCCCATCCCCGGCAGCGCGGTCACCAGCCCTTCGACCACCCGGCGCAGCGACGGGGCCACCGACACCACGCGCAACAGGCGCAGGATGCGCAGCGCCCGCAGCACCGACAACCCTTGCGTCGTCGGCACCAGCGAGATGCCCACGATCACGAAATCGAAGACGTTCCAGCCGCGGCGAAAGAACCCGGCGATCCCCCGCGCATAGAGCTTGGCCACGATCTCCACCACGAAGATCGACAGGCACAACTTGTCCAGCGCGACGATCAGCGCCCCCGCCCGCGCCATCAGCGGCTCGACCGTTTCCAGCCCGAGGATCGCCGCGTTGAACAGGATCACGCCGAGAATGGCGTTCTGGAAAAGCGACGTGTCGAGAAACCCGCCCACGCGGTTGCGAAAATTCATGTCCTGCCCGTCTGTTCGCGCTGCAATTGCGGGTCATATGGGCGCGGATGCCCGGCACCGCAAGCGCGCGTCTCGGGCATCACGTCCTTTGCAGCATCCGGCCCAGCGGACGGCCACCGATGATGTGCAGGTGATAATGCTGCACCTCCTGCACGCCGTCCTCGCCGGCGTTGGTGATGGCCCGAAATCCCTTGCCGCCGATCCCTGGCCCGACGCCGGTCATGCGGCAAATCTCGGCCACCGTCCGGTTGAAATCCACGATCTCGCCATCGCTCGCCTCGGTCACGAAATGGGCGTAGTCCACATAGGCCCCCTTCGGGATCACCAGCACATGCACCGGCGCCTGCGGCTGGATGTCCTCGAAGGCGAGCGTGTGCCCGGTCTCCAGCACGGTCTTGTTGGGAATCTCGCCGCGCAGGATTTTCGCGAAAACGTTCTGGTCGTCGTAGGTATAGGCCATGTGGTCTCCTCAATCCGCGAAAAGATGGTCAAAGTCGGCGATCTCCTGCGCCTTTTCGGCAGGAATATCAAGGAATCGCGCCAGCATATCGGCAGAGCGGTCGCGATCGTCGCTTTCCCGCATGATGAGGTGATTGGCGAAACCGGCATCGCGGAGGCGGTCTCTCTCGTGGACGATATCGCCCCGTATCGTCGGCAGCAGCCGCTCCAGCGTATCGCGTTGGGTCTGTTCCCCTGCGAGCCCGACGCGCCTGGCATGGCCGATGAGATAGGCGTCCGAGAAATCGCACTGTATCTCAAGCAGCCGCGTCTTGGCCCGGTCGCTGCAAAAATCCGTCAACAGATCCATGTTGGCAGGTTCCATGCAGACGACGAGCCGGTCGGTCTCGTAATAGTCGAACAGCATCCGCATCAGCGCGCGGCGATGGCGGGTGCGCTTGACAAGGCTGGCCTGGATGCCGCCGAGATTGGGCAGGGCGGTGCCCTCCTCGTTAAAGAGATACTCGATCACCGGTATGTCGGTCATCTGGCGGATGCGTCTTACCAGCCGCTTGGCCACATGCCATTTCTTGCACAGCACGATCATCAGCTCGCGGTCGCGCCCGATGGTGCTCTCGACCTCCCAGAACCGCGGGGAAAACCGCCGCCCCTCGCGCCCGCGCCCGGTGAGGAACTTGTAGAGATTACGGCCCTCGTCCGAAATCTTGAAGCTGGCCGTTTCGTTGCTGTACAGCGTCCCAAGCCGCCGTTTGAGCACCACCGCCTCGGGGCTGATCTTGCGGGCAAAGAGATAGTCCTGCCCCAACAGCATGTCGTAATGGTCGTTGTAGAACGTGACCGGCATCCCGTAATCGGTGAACATCAGGAAGGTGAGGGTGCGCGTCTCGATCTCGGTCTCGGGCACCAGATGGCGCACCAGCGTCTGAAAGAACGTCTCGTCGGGGATCCATGTGGTGCGAAAGAACCGTATCACGTCGCGCCGCTTGCGGATGAAATCGAGGATCCATTCCACCGTGCGGCGGCGCAGGCACCACCACTGGCTGCCGATCTGCACGTCGATGTCATGCGGAATCGCGCGCGTCAGGCGTAGCCGTTTCTGTAATTCGAAAGAGGTGTAGAAACGCCATTTCTGCGTGCGCTCGTTAAAGAAATGGCGGTAGACGAGCCGCTCTTCCTTCATCCCGGTCTTGATCCAGTCGCTTTCGAAATAGTCAAAGCTCTCGATGTAATCGACGTCCCTGGCATCGAGAAACTCATGCGCATAGCGCGCCGACTTGATCGGTGCGCAATCCCCCGAGAGCATGTAGAAATGTGTCGCGCGCGGGAATGTCTCGACCGCCGCCTCGACGGCATGGAGCGTGGCCTGCACCAGCGACCACTCGCCCCAGCCGCATTTGATCCGGCGGCGGGCAAAGACCACGTTGGGATTGTCGGCCAGCCCGTCGCGGATCTGCGCGAACGCCTCCGGTTTGGCGCGCGCATCGAAATGGATCGCGATGTAATCGCCTGCCGCCGTCAGCATCCGTGCCTGCCGCACGATGGCCTCGGGGTCCTTGTGACAGAGCAGGATGAAGGCGATTCTTGCCATAAAGGAAACGATTTCCTGCGTTTTTCGGGCGTTGTCTAAAGCAATAGCGGTGAACGCCCCGCCAATAAACAGGCTTTCGTTGTTTTTTTGAAGAGGTTAGACAATCTTGATGTGGCGGCAGGGCGAGAGGCAAGGCGATCATGGGGTTTCCCGGAACATGGATGACCGAGAGCGAGAGCGTGGTTTACCGCGTTGTCCCGAAATGCGCCTGCTCGACCATCGGCCAGATCATGTATTACTCCGATCACGGCGTGTTCTTCGACGGTGATATCCACGATGCCATGTCGGGGATGCACAAATGGGCCATCGAGGACAGCCAGAAGATCATCTCGGCCAACGTGCGCAGTCACGGCTCCTATGCCTTCACCTGCGTGCGCAATCCCTATACCCGCATCCTGTCCTCGTTCTTTGACAAGATATGCGGCATCCAGCGCAACGGGCGGCGCTATCGCGGCAAGCTGGTGCCGACGATCATCCAGAAATACGGCATCGAGGTGGGCGGCGAGGACGGCAAGCAGGAGTTCGACCAGATCCGCAGCTTTCGCCGGTTCCTGCTGTTCGCCCGCGACACCATCCGCTGGAAGCGCCCGATGGAGCCCGATATCCACTGGTCGGCCATGTCGGGCCATGTCTCGACCTTCATCGTCAACGGCGGGCGCTACGACAAGATATTCTGGACCGAGAAATTCAACGAGGGGATGGGCGAGGTGCTGGCCGCGATCGACACCCCGCACGAGGTCGATCTCAAGACGATTCCCCGCTTCAACGAATCCGAGGGCCACGGCCCGAAACGCGCCCACCCGGTCGAGGATTACTTCGACGACCTGTCGATGCATCTGGTCTACGAGATATTCAAGCGCGACTTCGAGGTGTTCAAATACGATTTCGAGAACCCGGCGAACAAGATGCCTGTGGGCGAGATCGACCTCGACGAAGTCCACGCCAAGCTGGGCGAATAACGGCCCGCAAAGCAGCGGGGTTGCATTTCCCTGCGACTCGGGTATACGCTGCGCCAGACATGCGCGTGATGCCCGCTATCCAGGCAAGAACCGAGGCCCCCGATTTGGCGGGGCAGGACCGGGTATCTGTGCAACCAGACATTGATAGACCCGGGAAAGGTTCAGACACCCATGGCCAATACGATCCAGTCCAAGAAGCGCGCGCGCCAGAACGAAAAGCGTTATGCCGTCAACAAGGCACGCCGCTCGCGCATACGCACCTACCTGCGCAAGCTCGAAGAGGCGATCGCCTCCGGCGACAAGGATGCCGCCACCGTCGCGCTGCGCGCCGCACAGCCCGAACTGATGCGCGGTGTGACCAAGGGCGTCTTCCACAAGAACACCGCCGCACGCAAGATGTCGCGGCTCTCGGCACGGGTTAAGGCGCTGGGCTGACCGCATCCAGGGACGGAAATCGGACGGGCATCGCCATGGGGCGGTGCCCGTTTGCGTTTGTGCCTCCGTGCGACAGCCAGAGATTCTTTTCCGCCCCCGGTCCTGTCAAGCGCAATGATGAGTTGTCTGGACGCGCACCGCGTTGGTAACGTCATAAGTGCGATTCACGCTTGGGGGGACAGGCCAGTGCTAGCTTGGGGCAGATATCTCGCCCCGGCTTGCCAGAGGAGAGCCTTTTCGCTTTCCGGCCCTGTCTAATAGCATTTTGACGGAGAGATCCCGGTGGCTTTGGGACGGGTCGCAGGCAGGGATTTTTCCATCAACATGCAGTGTGCAGAGGCGTCTGTGTCAGGTGCCGGCTAGTGGCCGGTGTCGACGATATCCTTTGTCCTCCGTCGCGGATTGCGATTTTTGACCTGTTATCGGGCACCTGTCCGATGGCGCAGAAAAGAGCAGCGGAACGGGACATATGACACAAGAACAGTGGGGTGAGCTGAAGCAGCAGATCCGGCAGGCAGTCGGGCAGAACAAATTTCGCAACTGGATAGAGCCGCTCGAATTCGCCGAGGTGTCCGACGGTGTCGCAACCCTCTCGGTCCCGACCCGGTTCATCGGGAACTACGTGGCGCAGCATTTCGGCGACCTGATCCTTTACAAGATGTCACAACTCGATTCCGCTGTGCGCAAGCTCGATTTCCGTGTCGCGGTCAACGGTGCCGATACGCCGCAAGCGTCGAAACCGGCCCCCGCGCGCGCCGCACGCAGCGACAACCCGCTGCATTCCGCCCCGCTCGACGATCGTTTTCGTTTCGACAGCTTCGTCGTCGGCAAGCCCAACCAGCTTGCCCATGCCGCCGCGCGCCGCGTCGCCGAAGGCGGCGAAACCACCTTCAACCCGCTGTTTCTCTACGGTGGCGTCGGGCTGGGCAAGACGCACCTGATGCACGCCATCGCCTGGGATCTGGTCGAGCAGCAGCCCGACATGACCGTGCTTTACCTCTCGGCAGAACAGTTCATGTATCGCTTCGTGCAGGCGCTGCGCGACCGCAAGATCATGGACTTCAAGCAGATGTTCCGCTCGGTCGACGTGCTGATGGTAGATGACGTGCAGTTCATCGCCGGCAAGGACAGCACGCAGGAGGAATTCTTTCATACCTTCAACGCACTGGTCGATCAGAACAAGCAGATCGTCATCTCTGCCGATTGCGCCCCCGGAGAGATCGCGCGGCTGGAGGACCGGATCAAGTCGCGGCTGCAATGCGGCCTCGTCGTCGACCTGCACCCCACCGATTACGAATTGCGCCTCGGCGTTTTGCAGAACCGTGCCGAGCGTTACCGCGAGGCTCAGCCCGATCTCACGATCGAGGACGGCGTGCTCGAATTCCTCGCGCATCGCATCAACACCAATGTGCGGGTTCTCGAAGGCGCGCTGACCCGGCTCTTCGCCTTTGCCTCGCTGGTGGGCAAGCCGATCTCGCAGGAACTGACGCAGGACTGCCTCTCGGACATGCTGCGCAGCTACGAGCGCAAGCTCTCGGTCGAAGAAATCAAGCGCAAGGTGGCCGATCACTACAACATTCGCCTGTCCGATCTCGTCGGCCCCCGGCGCACCCGCTGTTATGCCAGGCCGCGGCAGATGGCGATGTACCTGTGCAAGCAACTCACAAGCCGCTCCCTGCCCGAGATCGGGCGCAGCTTTGGCGGGCGCGACCACACCACCGTGATGCACGGGGTAAAGAAGATCGACGAGCTGCGCCAGAAGGATGCCCAGATCGCCGACGACCTCGAATTGCTGCGCCGCTCGCTCGAGGCCTGAGGCGGCAGTCCGGTCCCCGGCCCTTGACGCAGTGGCAAATCCGGCTGACAACGTCACAAAACGCTTGAGCCGGATGGGGATTTCGGTACCGTGCCCCTCCCGGCGCGAGAGCGGTATCTGACAGGAGCGAGGGCATGAAATTCAGCATCGAACGGGGCACGCTGCTCAAGGCGGTCGCGCAAGCGCAGTCGGTGGTAGAGCGCCGCAACACGATCCCGATCCTCGCCAATGTCCTGATCGAGGCCGAGGGCGAGCGTGTGCAATTCCGCGCCACCGACCTCGATATAGAGATCGTGGATATGGCAACGGCGCAGGTCGAACGCGCGGGGGCAACCACGGTTTCGGCGGTGATGCTGCACGAGATCGTGCGCAAGCTGCCCGACGGCGCGCTTGTCACGCTGTCCGAGGATGCGGCCTCGGGGCGGCTCGCGGTGCAGGCGGGCCGGTCGAATTTCAACCTCGCCACCCTGCCGAAAGAGGACTTCCCGGTGATGGCCTCGGCGGAATACGCGAGCAACTTCTCGGCCCCCGCCGCGACGCTCCGGCGGCTGTTCGACAAGTCGAAATTCGCCATCTCCACCGAGGAGACCCGCTATTACCTCAACGGCGTCTACATGCATGTCTCCGAGGCCGATGGCGGCAAGGTTCTGCGCTGCGTGGCCACCGACGGCCACCGCCTCGCCCGGATCGACGCCGACCTGCCCGAGGGCGCGGCGGACATGCCCGGCGTCATCGTCCCGCGCAAGACGGTGGGAGAGCTGCGCAAGCTTCTCGACGATGACGACATGAAGATCGCGGTGTCGGTTTCCGAAACCAAGGTGCGCTTTGCCACCCCTGACATCACCCTGACATCGAAGGTGATCGACGGCACCTTCCCCGACTATACCCGCGTCATCCCGCAAGGTAACACCCGCCGTCTCGAAGTGGACGCCGCCGAGTTCGCGCAGGCGGTGGACCGCGTGGCGACGGTCAGCTCCGAACGCTCGCGCGCGGTCAAGCTGTCGCTCGACGAGGACCGGCTGATCCTCTCGGTCAACGCCCCCGACAGCGGCGCTGCCGAGGAAGAGCTGGCCGTGGCCTATGGCGACGAACGGCTGGAGATCGGTTTCAACGCGAAATACCTGCTGGAAATCGCCAGCCAGGTGGACCGCGAGAACGCGGTGTTCCTGTTCAACTCCTCCGGCGATCCCACGCTGATGCGCGAGGGAAACGATACGACGGCGGTTTACGTGGTCATGCCGATGCGCGTGTGACATCTGTCGGAGCCTCCGGCGGGGATATTTCTGGCAAGATGAAAGGGTCGTGAATGCCCGGCCTCTACCTGTCGGAATTGACCCTCTCGCATTTCCGTTCGCACAAATCCGCGCGGCTCATGCTCGATGCGCGGCCGGTGGCGATCCATGGCCCCAACGGCGCGGGCAAGACCAACCTGATCGAGGCGGTCTCGCTGCTGTCGCCCGGGCGGGGCCTGCGGCGCGCGGCGGCGCAGGACATGGCGCGCCGCCCTGAATCCCTCGGCTGGAAGATTACCGCCATCCTGCAGTCCCTGCACCAGGTCCACGAGGTCGAGATCGTCTCCGAGGACGGCACCGCGCGGCAGGTCCGTATCGACGGCAAGCCCGCCGCGCAGCTTGCGCTGGGCCGCATCGCCCGCGTGCTCTGGCTCATCCCGGCGATGGACCGGCTCTGGATCGAGGGGGCCGAGGGGCGCAGGCGTTTCCTCGACCGGATGACCATGAGCTTCGTGCCCGGCCATGCCGACGCGGTTCTGGCCTATGAAAAGGCCATGCGCGAGCGTAACCGCCTGCTCAAGGACCAGGTGCGCGACGCGCACTGGTATCTCGCCCTCGAGCGGCAGATGGCCGCGGCGGGGGCCGAGATGCACGCCAACCGGCAGCAGGCGCTGGCGCTCATCGCCGGCGCGCAGATGCAGGCCGAAACGGCCTTTCCCACCGCCGAACTGGAGCTGACCCAGACCGAGGGCGAGATGCCCGAGGACGCCGATGACCTGCGCGAGGCGCTGGCCGAAAGCCGGTTTCGCGACCTCGTCGCCGGGCGCACGCTGGTCGGCCCGCACCGCGCCGACCTTTACGGCGTCTATGCCGCCAAGGGCGTGCCCGCCGCCGAGTGCTCCACCGGCGAGCAAAAGGCGCTTCTGGTGTCGCTGATCCTCGCCAATGCCCGCGCGCTGGCGCGCGATTTCGGGGCGCCGCCGATCCTGCTTCTGGACGAGGTGGCGGCCCATCTTGACGCGGGCCGCCGCGCCGCGCTTTATGACGAGGTTTGCGGCCTCGGTGCGCAGGCGTGGATGACCGGCACCGGGCCGGAGCTTTTTGCCGAACTGGGCGACCGGGCACAGCACATCCGCGTCACCGACACCGACGGCACCAGCCACATCACGGAGGATGCCACACCATGACCCCGCAGCGCGTGACCCTCATCACCCTTGGCGTCGCCGATCTCGACCGCGCGCGCGCATTCTACGCCGCCCTCGGCTGGACACCGGCGGCGGCGCAGGACGAGGTCGTTTTCTACCAGATGAACGGGCTGGTTCTCGGACTGTTTGGCAAATCCGACCTAGCCGCCGACCAGGGGCGGCCGGGTGCGGCGCTTGGCACCGGGGCGATGACGCTGGCGCAGAATTTCCCCACAGAGGCCGAGGTGGACGCCGCCTATGACCGGGCCATCGCCGCCGAGGCCACGCCGCTCAAGCGCCCCGAAAAGGTGTTCTGGGGCGGCTATTCCGGCTATTTCGCCGATCCCGACGGGCATGTCTGGGAACTGGCGATGAATCCCTTCTGGCCGCTCGCCCCCGATGGCAGCCTCACCCTGCCAGAGACCCCATGACGGTCACTCTCCTTGACCTCATGCTCTACGCGGCGGCGATGGCCGGGCTCTGGGCCGTGCCCGGCCCGGTCTGGGTGGCGCTCACCGCGCGCTCTCTCTCGGGGGGCATGCGCGGGGCGTGGCCCCTTGCCGTGGGGGTGGCGCTGGGCGATCTGATCTGGCCGCTCTGCGCGATCCTGGGGCTGGCCTGGGTGCTGTCGCTCTATGGCGACGCGCTCGGCCTCCTGCGCTGGGTTGCGGCGGCGGTGTTCATCGTGATGGGCCTGCTCTTGCTCCGCGCCCCGGTGCGCGTGCCCGGCGCCGACAGCCGCATGACCCGCCCCGGTCTCTGGGCCGGGTTTTCCGTGGGCATGGCGGCGGTGATCGGCAATCCCAAGGCGATCCTCTTCTACATGGGCTTCCTGCCGGGCTTCTTCGATCTCTCGCGCGTCACGGTGCCCGACATCGCCGCCATCCTCGCGGTCTCGGCCATCGTGCCGATGCTGGGCAACCTCGGCCTCGCGCTGTTTCTCGATCGCGCGCGGCGTCTGTTGCAGAGCCCCAGGGCCATTGCGCGGCTCAATTCGGCCTCTGGCCTGCTGCTGATCCTCGTCGGGCTGGTGATCCCCTTCACCTGAGCGCGAAACAGCGCAAAATATGGGGTGGGGCCGTGACATTCCCCCCCAGACTTCGTATAAAATGCGAAACATTCCAAAGGGAAATCCGCATGTCCGAACCCGCCATCGTGCCCGAAGAATATGGTGCCGATTCCATCAAGGTTCTCAAGGGGTTGGAGGCTGTCCGCAAGCGCCCCGGCATGTATATCGGTGACACCGATGACGGCTCGGGCCTGCACCACATGGTCTACGAGGTCGTCGATAACGGCATCGACGAGGCGCTGGCCGGTCACGCCGACGCCGTGAACGTTACGATTCACGCCGATTCCAGCGTCTCGGTCAGCGACAATGGCCGCGGCATCCCCACCGATATCCACGAGGAAGAGGGCGTCTCGGCGGCCGAGGTCATCATGACCCAGCTACACGCGGGCGGCAAGTTCGACCAGAATTCCTACAAGGTCTCGGGCGGTCTGCACGGCGTCGGCGTGTCGGTCGTCAACGCGCTCTCCGACTGGCTCGAACTGCGCGTCTGGCGCAATGGCAAGGAGCACCTCGCCCGTTTCGAGGGGGGCTTTACGGTCGACCATCTTCACGTCGTCGGTGACGCCGACGGGCGCAAGGGCACCGAGGTGCGCTTTCTCGCCTCGACCGACACCTTCTCCAACCTCGACTACAGCTTCGAAACGCTGGAGCGGCGGCTCCGCGAACTGGCCTTCCTCAATTCCGGCGTGCGCATCATCCTGCGCGACGAGCGCCCACCCGAGCCGCTGGAGAGCGAGCTTTTCTACGAAGGCGGGGTCAAGGAATTCGTCAAGTATCTCGACCGTCACAAGACCCCGATGATGCCCGAGCCGATCTTCATCATCGGCGAGCGCGACGGGATCACCGTCGAGGTGGCGATGTGGTGGAACGACAGCTATCACGAGTCCGTGCTGCCGTTTACCAACAACATCCCGCAGCGCGACGGCGGCACCCACATGGCGGGCTTTCGCGGCGCGCTCACCCGCACCATCAACGCCTACGCCCAGACCACCGGCATCGCCCGCAAGGAAAAGGTCAGCTTCACCGGCGACGACGCCCGCGAGGGGCTCACTTGCGTGCTGTCGGTCAAGGTGCCCGATCCCAAATTCTCGAGCCAGACCAAGGACAAGCTGGTCAGCTCCGAGGTGCGTCCGGCGGTCGAGGGTCTGATGAACGAGAAACTCGCCGAATGGTTCGAGGAAAACCCCCAGATCGCCAAGATCATCGTCGGCAAGATCATCGAGGCCGCCCATGCCCGCGAGGCGGCGCGCAAGGCCCGCGACCTGACCCGCCGCAAGAACCCGATGGATGTCAATTTCCTCGCCGGCAAGCTCAAGGACTGCTCGTCCAAGGATCCCTCCAAGACCGAGCTTTTCCTCGTCGAGGGCGATAGCGCCGGCGGCTCGGCGCAGACCGGGCGCGACCGGGGCACGCAGGCGGTGCTGCCGCTGCGCGGCAAGATCCTCAATGTCGAACGCGCCCGCTTCGACCGGATGCTGGGCTCTCAGGAAATCGGCAACCTCGTGATGGCGCTCGGCACCGGCATCGGGCGGGACGAGTTCGACATCTCGAAACTGCGCTACCACAAGATCGTCATCATGACCGATGCCGACGTGGACGGCGCGCATATCCGCACGCTGCTGCTGACCTTCTTCTACCGGCAGATGCCAGAGCTGATCGAGGGCGGATACCTCTACATCGCGCAGCCGCCGCTCTACAAGGTGATGCGCGGCAAGTCCGAGGTCTATCTCAAGGATCACCCCTCGCTCGAGGATTACCTGATCGAGCAGGGCACCACCGATGCCGCCCTGCGCCTTGGCACCGGCGAAGAGATCGCCGGGCCAGACCTCGTGCGCGTGGTCGAGGAGGCGCGGCAGGCCAAGCGCATATTGGAGGCGTTCCCCACCCATTACCCGCGCCATATCCTCGAACAGGCAGCCATCGCCGAGGCGTTCCTGCCCGGGCGCGTGGATGCCGATCTGCAGGGCGTGGCCGATACCGTGGCCACCCGGCTCGACATGATCTCCAACGAGTACGAGCGCGGCTGGCGGGGCCGCCCGACGCAGGATCATGGGCTACGTCTTACCCGCACCGTGCGCGGCGTCGAGGAAATCCGCACGCTGGACGGCCCGGTGCTGCGCGGCGGCGAGGCGCGCCGCCTTGCGCAGATGACGCAGGCCCTGCGCGACATCTACCGCGAGCGTGCAACGCTCCTGCGCAAGGACCGCTCGCAGCCCATCTTCGGCCCGCTCGACCTGTTGGCCGCGATCCTGAAAGAGGGGGAAAAGGGCCTCACGCTCCAGCGCTACAAGGGGCTGGGCGAGATGAACCCCAACCAGCTCTGGGAGACGACGCTCGATCCCGAGGCGCGCACGCTGCTTCAGGTCAAGATCGACGACGTGGCCGAGGCCGACGATCTCTTTACCAAGCTGATGGGCGACGTGGTCGAGCCCCGCCGCGAATTCATCCAGGAAAACGCACTCAGCGTCGCGAACCTGGATTTCTAGGGGCGATCATCCTCCAAGCGGGACGCGGGCGCCGGGGCGCTTGGAGAGAGACGTGCGGTTTTGGGGCTTGAGCGGACCTTGAATCATCCGGTGATGAGCCGCGCGAGCGCCAGCCCGCGGGATGGCGATGCAACGGCTGGTCTATCGTGCTTTATGTTCGAGTTCCCGAGAGCGATCAGAGCTTTGCGCCAGCGTTACCCAATCGCCAGCCCGGGGGGCGGGCTGGCGCTCGCGCGGCGGCGTGCAAGCACGCCTTGATTCCGCGCGGGGGCAGGAAGCGAATGGCAGGATCAGGTCAGAATCTCCCGACAACCACCCCGATCAGTTCGTGACCGTGATCTGACAGTCACCCTTGGACTCGGTCGGCCCGAGCGTGCGCCCCCTCACTCGGTCAGCGGCGCGGTCATTTCCAGGTAGACCTCGGTCGCCCCGCGCAGGGCATGCGGGTTGTCACCTTCAGAGGACAGGTGAACCCGCTCCAGCACGACGGCGATCTTCTCCACCTCCGAGGCGATGCGCGCCACGGCCTGTTCCATCGTGTAGGTGTATTCGTGCACCTCTTCCATGTCCTGCACGCCCAGATCGTCGCGCGCCATGACCGCTTCCACCTTGGCGTTGTAGGCGGCGAGGTTCTCCATCGCCTCCGCGAGGGTTTCAGAGGACGCGGCGGCATAATGCTCGACCTCCTCGGCGCCGGTGGCGGGCAGGACGCCGGGACCGAGCACGAGGGTGGCGGCAAGAACGGGCAGGGCAGGCAGGTGCATGGTGTTGATCCTTCGGCTTCGATTATTTCTGACAAAAATTATAAGAAATAAGATCCACCAACGCAACCGCCTTTTCCACCCGTAGCCCTTGCCCGCGCCCGAGCCCGGCATAGGTCCCCGGACATGACAGACCCGAGCGAAACCCAAGTCCTCTACAATGCGCGCTGCCCGGTCTGCCGCGCCGAGATCGACCATTACCGCGCCCATTCAGAGGCGCGCGATCTTCCGGTGGCGTTCCACGATCTCAACACCCGCGATCTGGCAGAGTGGGGGATCGATCCCGACATGGCGGCGCGGCGGCTGCATGTGCGCCAGGGCGGGCGCGTGCTGTCGGGCGTGGAGGCGTTTCTGGCGCTGTGGCGCGCGCTGCCGCGTTACCGCTGGCTGGCGCGCATCGTCGCGCTGCCGGGGCTGCGCCACGCGGCGCATCTCGTCTACGAGCGCGTGCTTGCACCGTGGCTCTACGCGCGACATGTTGCACGTATGCACCGTTCCTGCCCCGATCATGTCGCATGATGGCCGGATTTGGGGGTTATTAAGGATATGTCCGCAAGATCATGTAACCATGCAGGAATGACGCAGATGTCCTACCCGCTCTATACCCCGGCAGAACGCATCGCCGATGGCGTTGTGCACGTCATGGGCCTGGTCGCGGCGCTCGCGGGGGTGGCGGCGGTATACTCGCTCTGGGCCCTGCACATGGACGGGGTCACGTTCCTCGCGGTCACGGTCTACTCGCTGTCGCTTCTCGCGATGCTCGGTGCCTCGGCGGCCTATCACCTGCTCGCGCATACGCCGCTGCGCCCGCTCCTGCGGCGGCTTGATCATGCGGCCATCTATGTAAAGATCGCGGGCACCTTCACGCCGCTCGGCATCCTGCTTGGCACCGCCTTCGGCTACATGGTATTGGCCGGGGTCTGGGCGCTGGCCTGTCTCGGCGCGCTGTCCAAGCTGCGCATGCCGCGCGGGACCATGACCACCGGCTGGCTGCCCTACATGGCGCTGGGCTGGGCCGGGGTCGCGCTGATCCTGCCGCTCTCGGGCGTGCTGCCGGGTCTCAGCCTCGCGTTTATCGTGGGCGGCGGGCTGCTCTACTGCGTCGGCGTGATTTTTTACGCGTGGGAAAGCCTGCGTTTCGCCAACGCGATCTGGCACGTCTTCGTCGCGCTGGCCTCGGCCTGCTTCTTCATAGGTATTAACACGGCGGTCGCTGCGGCGCTCTGAACCTTGCGGTTCAGCGCTTGAACCGTGCGGTCAGCTCGGCCAGAAGCGCGCTGTTGCGGCAATAATCCGGCGCCGCCTCGCCCTCTCCATGCGCGGCCAGCCAGTGCTCGCATGCCTCCGGCGCGGCACATCCGGTGCAGGCCAGAACCGCCTCGCCCAGCTCTCCGGGGGTGAGGTGCCCCTCCATCATTGTTTCTTCCAGATCAACACCTTGTGCCTCTGCCATCCGGTCCACGAGGTCGGCATGACGCTTGAGAATAAGACTGTGTTGCATGGCAAGTCTCCCTGTACTCCCTTGCCAAGCCTGCCATGCGGTTTCCCTCGCGTCATTGATCTCGGTCAAAGCCCCGCCGCCACCCGCCGCACCGTCTCGACCCTTTGTGCATTGGGCGGATGCGTCCCGAGGAACCGGTTGCCGGGATCGGGAATCTGCGAAAAGAACGCCACCCCACGGACCGGATCATAGCCCGCGCGATGCGCGATCACCGTGCCCAGCGCATCCGCCTCAAGCTCGAAATCCTTTGAAAAGACACGCCCGCCCACGCCGGCGCCAAGATCGACGGCCCCGTCGACCACCGATTGCCCGGCTCCCGTGATCGCGGCGATACCGCCGAGAATGACAGCCCCCGCCATCGCGCTCTGCTGCTGGCGCGGGATGTGACCGGCGATGTGATGCGCGGCCTCGTGCCCCATGACAAAGGCCAGCTCGTCGGCATTGCGGACCGCGCCGATCATCGGCAACGTGAAGGCGACGACCGGCCGCCCGGTGCGGTCGAGCGACTGGTATGCATTGACCGGCTGGCCGGGTCGGTCATCCACCACGATGCGGAAATCGCAGTTAGACCGTGGCGCGCGGTCGCGGCAATTGCGCTCGGCCACCGGCTCAATGCGCTGCGCAACAGTAAGGAATTGCTGCACTTTCGCGCGAGTGACCGTCGGCGCGGGGCGCTCGGCAGCGGGCTGTGGGGTCTGGGCGGTCTCTGACACCTCGACGCAAGAAGCGACGAGACCAAGGGCAAGGCAGGCAATCCAGCGCATCTGATCTCCTCGGGTCGATCTCCACATCTGTCTTGTAGCAGGCTCTCGACCTTCTTACAGCCCCCGACGCGCCGCCCATCAACGGTTTGCAATCCGCCGTCGAACGGGTAGCCTATAATCATGTTTTCCATAGAGCACGAGTTCGACTCGACCGTCATCACCCTCGTCGACGAGGGGGCCGCCCCTCTCAAGGAAGACGTCGTCGTCAACGCCTTCGAGGAATGCGTGACGGTCGAGCAATACGACCCGCGCACCGATACGGTGCTGCGGATCACCCTGTCGATGAGCCAGCTACGCGATCTCGGCGCGGCGCTCGACCTGCCAGAGGGCGTTTACCTTCGCGAGCCGGGGGGGTGAGCGGGCTCAGCGGCCGAGCTTTTCCAGCATCTCGGAGGCCGCTGCCGCCGGTGTGATCGTCCCTGCGGCCACGTCCCGTGAATAGCGCTCCATCTCGGCCCGCGCCTCCGGCGCGTCGAGCCGCGCCAGCAAACCCTGCCGCAGTTCCTCGACGAACCAGCTTTGCGCCTGCGCCGCGCGGCGGGCCGCGAAATGCCCCTCGGCCCGGCGCCAGTCGATGAGCGCGCGCATCTCTTCCCATGCGCCTTCGAGCCCCTCGTCCTCCAGCGCCGAGACGCAGATCGCCTTGGGAAAGCCCTCGGGGTCCTGCGCGCGCTTGCGCAACAGCCGCAGCGCCCCGGCATAATCCGACCGCGTCCGCTGCGCCGCCGCCTTCAGATCGCCATCGGCCTTGTTTACGAGGATGAGATCGGCGATCTCCATGATCCCGCGCTTGACGCCCTGCAATTCGTCGCCGCCCGCCGGCGCCAGCAGCAGCACGAAGATGTCGGACATCTCCGCCACCACGGTTTCCGACTGCCCCACGCCCACCGTCTCGATCAGCACCACGTCAAAGCCCGCGGCCTCGCACAGCGCCACCGCCTCGCGCGTGCGCCGCGCCACGCCGCCCAGGTGGCTGCGGCTGGGCGAGGGGCGGATGAACGCGCCCGGCTCGCGCGACAGCCGCTCCATCCGGGTCTTGTCGCCGAGGATCGAGCCGCCCGAGCGCGCCGAGCTTGGATCGACAGCCAGCACCGCCACCTTCAGCCCCTGTCCGGTCAGCATCAGGCCGAAGCTCTCGATGAAGGTGGACTTGCCCACCCCCGGCGTGCCCGAGAGCCCGATCCGGAGCGCCTCGCGCCCCGATCCACGCACCGCTTCGAGCAGGTCGGTAGCCTGCGCCCGGTGATCGGCGCGCCCGCTCTCGATCAGCGTGATTGCCCGCGCCAGCGCCCGCCGGTCGCCCGCGATGATCCGCTCGCTTGTCTCTTCGATATCCATGCGCCCGCCGGGTTGCCTGATCTGTCCGCGCCTTCTTGCCTTGGCGACGCGGGGAATGTCCAGACCGGGGCGCACGCGAAGGACAGAGTATCTGGACCAGGAAGAAAGCAGAGTTCCTCCTCTGGTCAAGCGGGTGCCGCTGTCGGATAACCGGGGCATGCCCGGCCAACTGCCCATCCACGACGCCATTCCCGCCCTGCTCGACGCGCTGCGTGGGCGCGGGCGCGCGGTGTTGCAGGCCCCGCCGGGGGCAGGCAAGACCACCGTGGTGCCGCTCGAGATGCTGCGCGCGGGGCTGACGACGGGCCGCATCGTGATGCTGGAGCCGCGCCGCCTCGCTGCCCGCGCCGCCGCCGAACGCATGGCCGAGACCCTCGGCGAACGGGTGGGTGAGACCGTCGGCTACCGTATCCGGGGCGAGGCAAAGGTGTCGAAGGCGACCCGGATCGAGGTCGTGACCGAGGGAATCCTCACCCGCATGATCCAGTCCGCACCGGACCTGCCCGGTGTCGGCGCCGTGATCTTCGACGAATTTCACGAACGCTCGCTCAACGCCGATCTCGGCCTCGCCCTGTGCCTCGAGGTGGCAGGCGCGCTGCGCGAGGACATGATCCTGCTCGCCATGTCCGCCACGCTCGATGCCGAGCCGGTTGGGCGGCTGATGGGCGACGTGCCGGTGGTGACGTCCGAGGGGCGCAGCTACCCGGTCGAGACCCGCTGGCTCGACCGCCCCCGGCCCAAGCGGCAGCGCTTCGAGGAGGGCGTGGCCGATCTGGTGGAGCGCGCGGTCACGGAGACAGGGGGCGGCGTACTGGTCTTTCTCCCCGGCGAGGGAGAAATCAGGCGGGTGGAGGCGTTGCTCAAGGGCCGCCTGTCACCCGGCTGTCACCTGCGCCCGCTCTTCGGTGCAATGGATTTCGCCGCGCAGCGCGCCGCCATCGCCCCGTGCCCGGAGGGCCGCAAGATCGTGCTCGCCACCGCCATCGCCGAGACCTCTCTCACCATCGAGGATATCCGCGTCGTGGTGGACGGGGGCCGTGCGCGGCGGGCGCGGTTCGATCCCGGCTCGGGCATGTCACGGCTGGTGACCGAGCGGGTCACCCGCGCCGAGGCCACGCAGCGCGCGGGCCGCGCGGGCCGGGTGGCCGAGGGTCTCTGCTTCCGGCTCTGGACGCGCGGCGAGGACGGCGCGCTCGCGCCCTTCCCGCCGCCCGAGATCGAGGCCGCCGACCTCGCCGGACTGGCGCTGGAACTGGCTCTGTGGGGGGCGGAACCAGAAGCGCTGCCCTTTCTCACGCCTCCCAATCCCGGCAGCTATGCCGAGGCGCAGGCGCTGCTGAAGATGCTGGGTGCGCTCGATACCCGTAACCTTATCACCGATCACGGGCGCGCGCTGGCCGCGTTGCCGCTGCATCCGCGGTTGGCGCACATGCTGGCCGTGGCTGGCCCCGGTGCCGCCCCGATGGCGGCGCTGCTGGCGGATCGCGACCCGCTGGCGCGAGGCGCGCCTGTGGACCTGTCCCTGCGCATGGCAGCGATCCACGATCCGCGCGCCTATGCCGAGCGGCACCCGCATCCTGCCAATCGCGGCGCGGTCGAACGTATCCGCGCCGAAGCGAAACGCCTGATCCGACAGGCCAGGGGTGCAGAGGCCGGGATGAGCGATGCCGGGATGGCCGCGTTGGCCTATCCTGACCGCGTCGGCCTGCGCCGCAAGGGCGATGACCCGCGCTACGTGCTCTCGGGTGGCAAGGGGGCGGTCATGCCCGAGGGCGATCCGATGTCCGGCGCGCGACTCATCGTCGCCACCGACCTCGACGGCGACCCGCGCGAGGCGCGCATCCGGCAGGCCATCGAGATCGGCGAGGCAGAGTTGCGCGACCTCTACGGCGACCGGATCGGCTGGGAGGATGTCTGCGCGTGGGACCGGCGCGCCCGGCGCGTCGTTGCCCGGCAGCAGGAGCGGTTCGGCGCGCTGATCCTTGATGACCGGCTCTGGAAGGACGCGCCGCAAGAGGCGGTCGCCCGCGCCATGCTCGACGGAGTGCGCGACCTCGGGTTGAGCTGGACCGACGCCGCCCGCCGCTTCGCCGCCCGCGTGACGCTCTGCCGCGAGAGCATGCCGGACCTGCCCGACATGTCCGAGGCGGCGCTCATGGACACGCTCGAGACATGGTTGCTGCCGTTTCTCGGTGGCGTGAAAACGGCACGGGACTGGAAGGCGTTCGATATTCTGGACGCGCTGCGCGCAAGGCTCACATGGGCGCAGATGCAGGTGCTCGACAGCAGCGCGCCTGCGCATTTCCTCACGCCGCTGGGGCGCAAGATCCCCATCGATTATTCCGGCGAGGAGCCGGAGATCACCCTGCGCCTGCAGGAAATGTTCGGCCAGACCGAGCACCCGGTCGTTGCCGGGCGGCGATTGCGCGTCACGCTCTTGTCGCCGGGGCAGAAACCGGTGCAGACCACGACCGACATTCCCGGTTTCTGGGCCACCTCCTACGCGGATGTGCGCAAGGACATGCGCGGCCGCTACCCCCGGCACCCCTGGCCGGAGGATCCGACCGAGGCGGATCCGACGTTGCGGGCGAAGCCGCGAAACACGCCGCGAAACACACGGTGATTTGCATGGCGCCCGGTTTTCGCATAACCTAAACGGTAATAGACGAAAAAATGCGAACATGCCGGGCAGGGCAGACCAAATGGTAAAGATGCAATCCGTAACCGAGCGCTCTGGCGCGCGCACTGCCTATCCGCCGGAACGGCAGGTGGCGGCGCTGTGCTGGCGCAAGGAAAAGGGTCGCAAGGAAGTGCTGCTCATCACCAGCCGCGACACCGGGCGCTGGATCGTGCCCAAGGGGTGGCCGATCAAGGGGCTGAGCGACGCGCAGGCGGCCATGCGCGAGGCGTGGGAAGAGGCTGGCGTGCGCGCGGGCGCCGACAAGGCCCGCCCTGCCGGACAGTTCTTCTATGACAAGGCGCTCGACGATGGCAATGTGATCCCGATCGTCGCGCATCTCTACAAGGTGCGGCTGCGCAAGGGCGATCTTGCTGACAGCTTCCCCGAGGCGGCAGAGCGCAAGCGGCTCTGGGTACCGGCGAAAAAGGCCGCCAAGCTAGTGCGGGAGCCCGAGTTGAAGGCGATCCTGCGCAGCCTCTGAATGCAGTGGCTCAGGTCGGCATCAGCGCCCAGTAATCGAGATCGAGCAACACGTGGGGCAGGTACTTGCCGTCCTCGCCCCTGAGGGTGAAGGGCGCACCGCCCTTGGTCGCCACCAGCCGCAGGCGGAGCGCGCCCACCCCCGGCGCGTCCACCTCTGCACGGTCGAGCACCTCGGACCACGCGCGCACCGTGTCGCCCGCGAAACAGGGGTTGGCGTGGCTGCCTGCATTGATCGCGGCGATCATCTGCGCATTGGCCAACCCATTGAACGACAGCGCGCGCGCCATTGAGATCACATGCCCGCCATAGATCAGCCGCTTGCCGTCGGCGCGGGGCGTGGCGTCGAAATGCGTCTTGGATGTGTTCTGCCACAACCGCGTCGCCATCATGTGCTCGGCTTCCTCGATAGTCACGCCGTCCACATGGTCGATCCGCTCGCCGATCTCGTAATCGCCCAGCCGGTGCGGCTCTCCGGCCAGCCCGAAATCGTAATTCGTGAAGTCGAGCCCGGCAGGGATGATGAGGTCGTTCGGGTCCACCACCGCCGCCGTCTGCGGCACCACCGCGTCGGGCGCCGGGGCGCTCATGTCGTTCTTGCGCACCATGACCCAGCGGGTGAATTCCATCACCGGCAGATCATGCTGATTGATGCCCGTGGTGCGCACGTAGACTACCCCGGTCTTGCCCGAAGAGTTCTGCTTGAGCCCGATCACTTCGGATTCGCTGCGCAGCGTGTCGCCGGGATAGACCGGGCGCAGCCAGCGCGCCTCGGCATAGCCGAGATTGGCCACGGCGTTGAGCGAGATATCCGGCACCGATTTGCCAAAGACGATGTGAAACGCCGCCATGTCGTCAATCGGGCTGTCGGGCAGGCCGCTCGCGCGGGCGAACTCGTTCGATGAATAAAGCGCGTGCCGCGCGGGGTAGAGCGCGTGATAAAGCGCACGTTCGCCGCCCGAGACGCTGCGCGGCACCGCGTGGCGGATCACCTCGCCGAGGGTATAATCCTCGAAGAACCGGCCCGGATTGGTCTTCATGCCTACTGCTCTCCCAGCTTCATGTCGGGCGAGTAGCTGCCGTCTTTCTCTTTCACCACGGCCTGACCGCAGCGCATCACGCCGTTGGCCGCGTCAAAGGCATAGGTGGGCCCGCCGTGCAGCTCCCAACCGTCGTTGAGGGCGGCCGTCACCTTGTGGCAAAATGCCGACGTGTCGTCGGCGCTGAGAAAACGGTAGAGTTTCATCGCCTTACCCCGGGAACGGCCAGACGCCCAGCCAGTTGTGCACGAAGGTCATGCCAAAGAACAGCACCACCGTGATGACGCCGAGGATGATGTCGCGCTTTGCCTCGCCCGGTGCGGGGCGCTCCCATGCTTCGGAGAGGTTGATGACCACCACTTCCAGCACCGCCCAGGCGAGCAGGCCGCCGAACAGGATCAGCGACGCGAGATCGCCGTTCACCAGCAGGTGCGCCACCGCCCAGACCTTGACGGCGGTCAGTTGCGGGTGGCGGAGCGCGCCGCGCAGCCGCCCCTTTGTGGCGCTCATCCCGTAGAGGAACACGGCCCCCAGCATCATCAGGTTGTTGAGATGCACGGTCCACGCGGGCGGGAACCAGATATTGACGAACTCCGCCTGCCGGTAGCCGTAGATCATCAGCCCGAGCCCCGCGAGAACGCCCACGGCCACCAGCCCCTTGCCGACGTTTCCCATCCCCGCGCGTAACTCGGGGGCCACCCGCTTGAACAGATGCGCCGCCGTCCAGAGGATCAGCCCGAGAATGAGGTAAACCATTGGTCGCTACTCCGCTGCCATGTCCCGTATCGCCTGCGCCCGGTCGAGAATGCGCTGCGCCGCGACGATGTGCAGGTTCTCGACGATCTGCCCGTCCACCACAGCGATCCCCTGTCCCGAGGCCCGGCTTTCTTCATAGGCTGCGATCTGCCGTTCGGCCAGATCAATCTCGGAATTGGTGGGGGCAAAGGCGGTATTGGCGATCTCGATCTGAGCCGGGTGAATGAGCGTCTTGCCGTCGAAGCCGAGGTCGCGCCCCTGTTCGCATTCCGCCTTGAGCCCGTCGCCGTCGCGGAACCGGTTATAGACCCCGTCCACCGCCACGATCCTTGCCGCGCGCGCCGCCATCACGACCATCTGCAACGCGGTCATAAGCGGCAGGCGGTCGGCGCGCACCCGGCAGCCGAGATCCTTGGTCAGGTCGTTCGTGCCTGCCACCAGCCCCGTCACCTGCCGGTGCGCGGCGATTTCGCGTGCGTTGAACACGCTCACCGGCGTCTCCATCATCGTCCAGACCGGCAGGTCGGGGCCGATCACCTCGGTCAGGTTGTCGATATCCGAGGGCGTGTTGACCTTGGGCAACAGGATCGCATCGGGCCCCGCCTCGCACAGCGCGCGGGCATCCTCCAGCCCCCACTCGGTGGTCAGCGCGTTGATCCGCACGATTCGCGCGCGCTTGCCATAGCCGCCCGCGCGCAGCGCCGCGACCAGCGTGTCGCGCGCCTCGGCCTTGGCGTCGGGGGCGACGGCATCCTCCAGGTCAAAGATGATCGCATCGGTCGGCAGATCCCGCGCCTTCTCCAGCGCGCGTTCCTTCGAGCCGGGGATGTAGAGCACCGAGCGATAGGGGTGGGAGGGGCTGGCCATGATCTGTCCTTGCGCTGAGAAGTAACAATCGTTCGCAGGAATGCCATTTATTGCCACAAAACTTCAAGCAGTTTCCGCCGCGACGCAGCATACCCGAACCCCGTCACCCCGCATTAACCAAGTCTTCACGTCTCCTCCGGCATCCTTTCGCGGGACCGCAGGGACCAACAAGTGAATGGGTGTGACGATGATTGCAAGGAAAAGGAATCTGAGCCTGACCGCGGCCCTCACCTGTCTTCTGGCCACGCAAGCGGCGGCGCAATCGGGTCAGTGCGCCCCGCGAGAGACGGTGGTGCAGCGCCTCGCCGAGGCCTATGGCGAAACCCGGCAGTCAATGGGGCTGAGGGCCAACAACGCGGTGGTCGAGGTGTTCGCCTCCGCCACCTCCGGCAGTTGGACCATCATCGTGACCGGCACCGACGGCATCACCTGCCTCGTCGCCGCCGGTCAGGGCTTCGAGACGATCGCCGACAGCCTGCCCGCCCCGGGCAACGACGCCTGACGGCGTGTCAGAGACCGTCGATCACCAGCTTGAGGCCCGTCACGGTCAACAGCACGTAGGTGATCGCGAAAAACGCGTGCTCCGGCACCGCCCGGTGCGCGCGCACGCCGATCCATGCCCCCAATAGCGCCAGCGGCGCCAGCATCAGGTCGATGCGCAGCGTCTCGGCGGTGAACAGTCCGAGAAAACCGTAAGGCACGGCCTTGGCGATGTTGAGCACGAAGAACAACGCCACCGTGCTCGCCTGATAGCCGGTCTTGCCGAGGCCTCGCGACAGCAGGTAAACGGCCGCCGGCGGCCCGCCCGCGTGGCTGACGAAACTGGTAAACCCGGCCACGAGGCCCGCCATCAGGCCCGCCCAGCCCGGCAAGGGCCGCGCCGCGCCACGGATCGCACCGGACCGGAGCGCCACCTGCCAGCCGACGAACCCCAGCGCGATCGCCCCGATGAGCAGCCGCAGCAGATCAGCGTCGGCCACCCGGTAGAACGCGGCCCCCAACGTCACGCCCGGAAGGCCCCCGAGGATCAGCAGCGCCGTCTCGGTGACGCCCCATTGCCGCCAATAGGGCCGCAGTGTCGCGAGGTCGATCACCATCAACAGCGGCAGCATGATGCCCAGCGCCATCCCCGGCGGGATCACCAGCGCCAGAATCGTCGCCCCCGCAAAGGCTGCGCCAGAGCCGAATCCCCCCTTCGAGACACCCGCGAACAGCGCCGCGACCGCCCCGACGGCAAGCAAGTCCCAAGTGACGTCCATTCTCCTAACCTTTCGGACCAGAACTGATTTCTCAGCATACTGCCGCATACAAAGCCCCGTCGCCCCAATCCGCCGCAGTGCCGCGGGCTTGCATGGGGCCACAAATCGGACTACGCCCTGCCGCAGCTTTGCAACCCACGGAGACAAATCCAATGGCCAGACCCAGGATCGCGCTGATCGGCGCCGGACAGATCGGCGGCACGCTCGCCCATCTCGCGGCGCTCAAGGAACTCGGCGACGTCGTCCTTTTCGACATCGCCGAAGGCACCCCCGAAGGCAAGGCGCTCGACATCGCCGAATCCGGCCCATCCGCCCGCTTCGATGCCAATCTCAAGGGCACGCAGAACTACGCCGACATCGCCGGGGCGGATGTCTGCATCGTTACCGCCGGTGTCCCGCGCAAGCCGGGGATGAGCCGGGATGACCTTCTCGGCATCAATCTCAAGGTGATGAAGTCGGTCGGCGAGGGCATCGCCGCCAACGCGCCCGACGCGTTCGTGATCTGCATCACCAACCCGCTCGACGCGATGGTCTGGGCCTTGCAGAAATTCTCAGGGCTCCCCGCGCACAAGGTCTGCGGCATGGCCGGCGTTCTCGACAGCGCGCGCTTCCGCCATTTCCTCAGCCTCGAATTCGGCGTCTCGATGCGCGACGTTTCGGCCTTCGTGCTTGGCGGGCATGGCGATACGATGGTGCCCTCGGTGCGCTATTCCACCGTGGCGGGCATCCCGCTGCCGGACCTGATCGAGATGGGCTGGACCACGCAGGAAAAGCTCGACGCCATCCTGCAACGCACCCGCGACGGCGGTGCCGAAATCGTCGGTCTGCTCAAGACCGGGTCGGCCTTCTACGCCCCCGCGACCGCGGCGATCGAGATGGCCGAGGCCTATCTCAAGGATCAGAAGCGCGTCCTGCCCTGCGCCGCCCATTGCAACGGCGAGTTCGGGGTCAAGGGCATGTACGTGGGCGTGCCCACGGTGATCGGCGATGGCGGCATCGAGCGCATCGTCGAGATCAAGCTCAACAAGGAAGAGCAGTCGATGTTCGACAAATCCGTTGACGCGGTGAAGGGCCTCGTGGAGGCCTGCAAGGGCATCGACGGCTCGCTCGCCTGACAAGGCGACCGATACAGATCGGCCGGGGCTGGATAATTTCCAGCCCCGATTCTTTTCAGGCAGCATAAATTCCCTTCAGTCTCTTTTGTGATCACACGATTTATCGCCGTGATCACAAAACCCCGAAATTTGCCCCAATTGCCCCGAAAGCGCAAAAAACCATTTAATGCGCGCGCGAATCTGTGCCTATACCTGTGTTAATCGCAGCAAAACGGGACAGTTTCATGAATATCCACGAGTATCAGGCCAAGGCGCTCCTGCGCTCTTTTGGCGCCCCGGTGTCGGATGGTCGCGTGGTCCTGCGCGGCGAAGAAGCCAAGACCGCAGCGGGTGCGCTCGACGGGCCGCTCTGGGTCGTCAAGGCACAGATTCACGCGGGCGGGCGCGGCAAGGGCACCTTCAAGGAGCCCGGCGCCGGCGAGGCTGGCGGTGTGCGCCTCGCCAAGTCCGTCGAGGAGGCCGCCGAAGAGGCGCGCCGGATGCTCGGGCGCACGCTCGTGACCAAGCAGACCGGCCCCGCGGGCAAGCAGGTCAACCGCATCTATATAGAGGACGGGTCGGGCATCGAGACGGAGATGTACCTTGCCCTGCTCGTGGATCGCGGCACCAGCCGGGTGAGCTTCGTCGCCTCCACCGAGGGCGGCATGGATATCGAGGAGGTCGCGGCCAAGACCCCCGAGAAGATCCTCAGCTTCTCGGTCGACCCCGCGACCGGCTATCAGCCGTTCCACGGACGCCGCATCGCCTTCAACCTCGGCCTCAAGGGACCGCAGGTCAAGCAATGCGTGGCGCTGATGGGCACGCTCTACCGCATGTTCGTGGAAAAGGACATGGAGATGCTCGAGATCAACCCGCTGATCGTCACCGACAAGGGCGATCTCAAGTGTCTCGACGCCAAGATGGGTTTCGACTCCAACGCCATCTACCGCCACTCCGACATCGCCGAACTGCGCGACACGACCGAGGAAGATCCCAAGGAGCTCGAAGCCTCCAAGTACGACCTCAACTACATCGCGCTCGACGGCGAGATCGGTTGCATGGTCAACGGCGCGGGCCTCGCCATGGCGACGATGGACATCATCAAGCTCTACGGCGCCGAGCCTGCCAACTTCCTCGACGTGGGCGGCGGCGCGACCAAGGAAAAGGTCACCGAGGCGTTCAAGATCATCACCTCGGATTCCAACGTCAAGGGCATCCTCGTCAACATCTTCGGCGGCATCATGCGCTGCGACGTGATCGCCGAGGGCGTGGTCGCCGCCGTAAAAGAGGTGGGCCTGCAGGTGCCCCTCGTCGTCCGGCTCGAAGGCACCAATGTCGAAAAGGGCAAGGAGATCATCAACAATTCCGACGTCGACGTGATTGCCGCCGACGACCTCGCCGACGCCGCACAGAAGATCGTGAAGGCGGTGAAGGGGTGAGCACGCGGCGTGCCGTGGTCAGGAGCGGGAGGGATTTCCCATGCGTGACGCTCTGAGATCGGAATTCGAGGCCAAGGACTGGTCGGGACGCAAGGTCGAATCGCGCTCCGGCGCGGGCTCGACGCTCGAGGCCACGACCGCCCTGCGCGCCGCGCTACCGGGGCTGCTGGCACGCCACAACGTCCGCCGCTTCCTCGACGCGCCCTGCGGCGACTGGTTCTGGATGCAGCATGTCGATCTGGGCGATGTCCATTACATCGGCGCCGATATCGCCCGCGACGTGCTCGATGCGGTGGCCGCCCAACACGCGGGCCCGGTCCGCGAATTCGTCCATCTCGACATCACCGCCGACCCCTTGCCACGGGCCGACATGATGATGTGCCGTGATTGCCTGTTTCACCTCAAGTGGTGGCTGCGCTGGAAATTCTTCGAAAATTTCGTGGAGAGCGGCATCCCGTACCTGCTCACCAGCATGCACCACACGCCGGTGAACCGGCGGCTGAACAAGAATGGCGACTTTGCGCCCTTCAACCCGTGCATTGCCCCGTTCAACTTCTCCGACCCGTTGGAGACGATCCCCGAAACCGGCGATATCAACCTCGATCCCGCGTTCCTCGATACCGCCCGTGGCCGCCGTCAGCGGTCGATGGGCCTGTGGTCGCGCGCGCAGGTGGTCGAGGCTCTGGACCGACACGCAGCCGAGGAGAAGGCCCCCTGATCCACCCATGCAAGGCGCGCCTCCAGGGCGCTCCTGACGACAAACAGCAACACCAAAGGAAGGAGCCAGAGAAATGGCAGTCCTCGTAGACAAGGAAACCAAGGTCATCTGTCAGGGGCTCACCGGTAGCCAGGGCACGTTCCACTCCGAACAGGCCATCGCCTATGGCACGCAGATGGTCGGCGGCGTGACGCCGGGCAAGGGCGGCACCACGCATCTCGACCTGCCGGTGTTCAACTCGGTGCACGAGGCGAAACACGCGACAAAAGCCAACGCCTCCGTCATCTACGTGCCGCCCCCCTTCGCCGCCGATTCCATCCTCGAAGCGCTCGACGCCGAGATGGAATTGATCGTGTGCATCACCGAGGGCATCCCGGTCCTCGACATGATGCGCGTCAAGCGCGCGCTGATGGACAGCAAATCGGTCCTGATCGGCCCCAACTGCCCCGGCATCATCACGCCCGACGCCTGCAAGATCGGCATCATGCCCGGCCATATCCACAAGCGCGGCTCCTGCGGCGTGGTCTCGCGCTCGGGCACGCTCACCTACGAGGCGGTCAAGCAGACCACCGATGCGGGGCTGGGGCAGTCCACCTGCATCGGCATCGGCGGCGACCCGATCAAGGGGACCGAGCATATCGACGTGCTGGAATGGTTCCTCGCCGATGACGAGACCGAGAGCATCATCATGATCGGCGAGATCGGCGGCTCCGCCGAGGAGGACGCCGCGCAGTTCCTCAAGGACGAGGCAAAGAAGGGCCGCAAGAAGCCGGTCGCCGGCTTCATCGCTGGGCGCACCGCCCCTCCGGGCCGCCGCATGGGCCATGCGGGCGCCATCGTGGCGGGCGGCAAGGGCGGCGCCGATGACAAGATCGAGGCGATGCGCTCCGCCGGTATCGTCGTCGCCGACAGCCCCGCAGGCCTCGGCGAGGCCGTGCTCGAAGCGATCGGGTGACGCATTCGGCAGGCCGAGGCATCCTCGGCCTGCCCAGACACGCAAGGTTCCAAGCTCCTCCGAGGTGCCATCATGACCGACCAATCTTCCAACGACCAGTTCCACGCCTCTTCCTTCATGCAGGGGCATAACGCCGAGTATCTCGAGCAACTCTACGCGCGCTACGCCAGCGATCCCGGTGCGGTGGACGAGGCGTGGAAGAAGTTCTTCGACGATCTGGGCGATCCCGGATCAGAGGTGACGCGCGAGGCCGCCGGCCCCTCCTGGGCGCGCGGCGACTGGCCGCCGCAGCCCTCGGACGACCTGACCGCCGCGTTGACCGGTGAATGGCCCGCCGAGCCCGAGATCAAGGACGCAGGCAAGAAGATCGCCGCCAAGGCCGCCGACAAGGGCGTCGAGGTCACCGACGAACAGGTCAAGCGCGCGGTGCTCGACTCGGTGCGCGCGCTCATGCTGATCCGCGCCTATCGTATCCGCGGCCACCTCATCGCAGAGCTTGACCCGCTGGGCCTGCGCGATCACGGCCACCGCCCCGAGCTTGACCCGAAATCCTACGGGTTCACCGAGGGCGACATGGACCGTCCGATCTTTATCGACAACGTGCTCGGGCTCGAGGTCGCGTCGCTGCGCGAGATCCTCGCCATCGTCAAGCGTACCTATTGCGGCACCTTCGCGCTGCAATACATGCACATCTCCGACCCCGAACAGTCCGGCTGGCTCAAGGAGCGGATCGAGGGCTACGACAAGGAAATCAGCTTTACGCGGAACGGGCGCAAGGCGATCCTGAACAAGATGGTAGAGGCCGAGGGCTTCGAGAAATACCTCCATGTAAAGTACATGGGAACCAAGCGCTTCGGCCTCGACGGTGCCGAAAGCCTGGTTCCTGCGATGGAGCAGATCATCAAGCGCGGCGGCCAGCTCGGCGTGCGGGACATCGTCATCGGCATGCCGCACCGCGGGCGGTTGAACGTGCTGGCCAACGTGATGGGCAAGCCCTATCGCGCGCTGTTCCACGAGTTCCAGGGCGGCAGCTTCAAGCCCGAGGATGTCGACGGGTCGGGCGACGTGAAATACCACCTCGGTGCCAGCCACGACCGCGAATTCGATGGCAACACCGTTCACCTGTCGCTCACCGCCAACCCCTCGCACCTCGAGGCGGTGAACCCGGTGGTCATCGGCAAGGTCCGCGCCAAGCAGGACCAGTTGAACGACACCGAGCGCACCAAGGTCCTACCCATCCTGCTGCATGGCGACGCGGCATTTGCCGGGCAGGGCGTGGTGGCCGAGTGTTTCGGCCTCTCGGGGCTCAAGGGGCACAAGACCGGCGGCACCATGCACATCGTGGTCAACAACCAGATCGGCTTTACCACCGCGCCGCACTTCTCGCGCTCCTCGCCCTATCCCACCGATATCGCGCTGATGGTCGAGGCGCCGATCTTCCACGTCAACGGCGACGACCCCGAGGCGGTGGTGCACGCCGCCCGCGTCGCCACGGAATTCCGCCAGAAGTTCCACAAGGACGTGGTCATCGACATCATCTGCTACCGCCGCTTCGGCCATAACGAGGGGGATGAGCCGATGTTCACCAACCCCCTGATGTACAAGAAGATCAAGCAGCAGAAAACCACGCTCGCCCTCTACACCGACCGGCTGGTCAAGGACGGCCTCATCCCCGAGGGCGAGGTCGAGGACATGAAGGCGGCGTTCCAGTCGCATCTCGGCGACGAGTTCGAGGCGGGCAAGGACTATCGCCCCAACAAGGCCGACTGGCTCGACGGCGTGTGGTCCGACCTCAACCCCCACAAGGGCGATTACGAACGCGGCGAGACCTCGATCAAGCCCGAAACGCTCAAGGAGATCGGCACCGCGCTGAGCCGTGCGCCCGAGGGCTTCAACCTGCACAAGACCGTGGGCCGCCTGCTCGACGCCAAGCGCCAGATGTTCGAGACGGGCGAGGGCTTTGACTGGGCCACCGCCGAGGCGATCGCCTTCGGCTCTCTGTTGACAGAGGGCTACGGCGTCCGCCTCTCGGGTCAGGACAGCACCCGCGGCACCTTCAGCCAGCGCCATTCCGGGCTGATCGACCAGGAGACCGAGGACCGCTACTACCCGCTCAACCATATCCGCGAGGGCCAGGCGCAATACGAGGTCATCGACTCGATGCTCTCGGAATACGCCGTGCTCGGGTTCGAGTATGGCTACAGCCTCGCCGAGCCCAAGGCCCTCACCCTCTGGGAGGCGCAGTTCGGCGATTTCGCCAACGGCGCGCAGATCATGTTCGATCAGTTCATCTCCTCGGGCGAAGCGAAATGGCTGCGCATGTCGGGCCTCGTCTGCCTGCTGCCCCACGGCTACGAGGGGCAGGGCCCCGAGCACTCCTCGGCCCGGTTGGAGCGGTTCCTGACCATGTGCGGCGGCGACAACTGGATCGTGGCCAACTGCACCACCCCGGCCAACTACTTCCACATCCTGCGCCGGCAACTCTACCGCACCTTCCGCAAGCCGCTCATCCTGATGACGCCGAAATCGCTCCTGCGCCACAAGATGGCGGTCTCGGTCGCGGCGGATTTCACCACCGGCTCGTCGTTCCACCGGGTGCTGTGGGACGATGCCCAATACGGCAATTCCGATACCGAGCTTGTCCCCGACAAGAAGATCAAGCGCGTGGTCATGTGCTCGGGCAAGGTCTATTACGACCTGCTCGAAGAGCGCGACAAGCGCGGCATCGACGATGTCTACCTGATGCGGATAGAGCAGTTCTACCCGTTCCCGGCCATGTCCATGGTCAAGGAGCTCGAGCGCTTCAAGCAGGCGGAAATGGTCTGGTGCCAGGAAGAGCCCAAGAACCAGGGCGCCTGGTCCTTCATCGAGCCGAATATCGAATGGGTTCTCACGCGCATCAAGGCCAGGCACAAGCGGCCCCAATACGCCGGTCGCCCCGCCGCTGCCTCGCCCGCCACGGGCCTCGCCAAACAGCACAAAGCACAACAAGAGGCGCTGGTGGATGCCGCGCTGACCATCGAAGGGAAATAAGTGATGAGCACCGAAGTCCGTGTCCCCACCCTGGGCGAATCCGTCTCCGAGGCGACCGTCGCCACCTGGTTCAAGAAACCCGGCGACAGCGTCGCCGTCGACGAGATGCTGTGCGAGCTTGAAACCGACAAGGTGACGGTAGAGGTGCCCGCCCCCGCCGCCGGCACGCTGGGCGAGATCGTCGCGCAGGAGGGCGAAACCGTGGGTGTCGATGCGCTCCTTGCCACCATCACCGAAGGCGCGGGCAAACCCGCCCCCAAGGAAGAAAAGAAGGCCGAGGCCGCGGCCCCGAAGGACAGCGGCGGCGGCGAGGGCGAGAGCATCGACGTCATGGTCCCCACCCTTGGCGAGAGCGTGAGTGAGGCCACCGTCGCCACATGGTTCAAGGCGGTGGGCGACGCCGTCGAGGCCGACGAGATGCTGTGCGAGCTGGAAACCGACAAGGTCTCGGTCGAGGTCCCGGCCCCCGCCGCTGGCACGCTGACGGAAATCCTCGCCGGTGAGGGCGAGACCGTGCAGGCGGGCGGCAAGCTCGCGCTCATGTCCTCGGGCGCGGGCGCGGCGGCCCCCGCCAAGGCCAGCGAGGGCGACGACGACGCCCCCGCCAAAACCTCGGCCAAATCCCCGGCCAAATCATCCGGCAAGGATGTCGAGGATGCCCCCTCGGCGAAAAAGGCGATGGCCGAGGCGGGCGTCTCGCGCGATCAGGTCGAGGGCTCCGGCCGCGACGGCCGCGTGATGAAGGAAGACGTGGCCAAGGCCGGCGCCGCCGCCAAACCGGCCCACGCCGCCGCCCCCGCGCAGGCCCCCCGCGCGCCCTCCCCGGCAGAGGACGCCGCGCGAGAGGAACGGGTCAAGATGACGCGGCTCAGGCAGACCATCGCCAGGCGGCTGAAGGACAGCCAGAACACGGCCGCCATGCTCACCACCTATAACGAGGTGGACATGACCGCGGTGATGGACCTGCGCAACGAGTACAAGGCCGAGTTCGAGAAGAAGCACGGCGTGAAACTCGGCTTCATGTCCTTCTTCACCAAGGCCTGCTGCCACGCGCTCAAGGAGGTGCCCGAGGTCAACGCCGAGATCGACGGCACCGATATCGTCTACAAGAACTTCGTCCACATGGGCATCGCGGCAGGCACGCCCACCGGCCTCGTCGTGCCGGTGATCCGCGACGCCGATTCCATGAGCTTCGCCGCCATTGAAAAGGCCATCGCCGAGAAAGGCGCCCGCGCCCGCGACGGCAAGCTAAGCATGGCCGAGATGCAGGGCGGCACGTTTACCATCTCCAACGGCGGCGTCTACGGCTCGCTGATGTCCTCGCCCATCCTCAACCCGCCGCAATCGGGAATCTTGGGCATGCACAAGATCCAGCAGCGGCCCATGGTCGTGAACGGCGAGATCAAGGCCCGCCCGATGATGTACCTCGCCCTCAGCTACGACCACCGCATCGTCGACGGAAAGGGCGCAGTGACGTTCTTGGTGCGGGTCAAAGAGGCGCTCGAAGACCCGCGGCGGCTGCTGATGGATTTGTGATCGCGGGCCGGGGTAAACCCCGGCCTACCGTAGGGCGGGGTTAACCCCGCCACCAATCCAACCGGAGGCAAGCTCCATGACCGCCCGCCCCGCCGCTCCCGGCGGCCTCAAAAAGAAATGGTGGGGTTCAGCCACCAAAACGACACTGAACAAAGAGGGGTGACGTCGTAGAAATGATTGAAAGCTGGCCTTTGTATGCAATCCTCGCTCTCATCATTGCTTGTGGATTTTACCTCCAACGCATTGATCGGAGAGTAAAGTTGATAAGCGCTAGGCTGGGCCGACTTTCTCTAACGTTTCAAAAAATCGAAAACGATTTGGATTCGCTCCAAACCTCAGTTCTAATTCTTGCGAAGAATGATCCTGATATGATTGAAGAGATTACCTTGGCAAGAGATCGCAGGCCTTTGATTTTTCGCCAAATTGTAGAAAGTGGTCCTAATTCCGCGGAGATTCTCAGAGGCTTGGAATGGCCCGACATGGACGATGATCCGGTCTTTTGGAGAGAAGGTTCACTTGCCGACCACATGCGGTTACCGGAAAGCTTAGACGAAGCGCAAAGCGCGAAGGGGAACAAATGACCCCGGAACTCACCGCCCTCACACTCGCCGCGCTCCTGCAGGTCGTCCAATACCTGCTCTACGCGGTCCCCGCCAATCTCGAGCTTGGCCCCGGCTACACCATGTCCGCCCGCGACCGCGAACCGACCAAACAGATGTCCGACGGCACCGCCCGTCTGGGCCGCGCGCTCACCAACCATTTCGAGGGGCTGATCCTCTTCACCATCGCCGTCGTCACCGTCACGCTCGGCGACCAATCCACCCCCCTGACCGCCGCCTGCGCGTGGACCTACCTCGCCGCCCGCGTCGCCTATATCCCGACCTATTACCTCGGCCTGCGCCCCTGGCGCTCGCTGATCTGGGCGGTGGGCTTCTTCGCCACGCTCCTCATGCTGCTGGCGGCGCTCGTCTGATGCTTCATCTTGCCCGAAATATCCCGGGGGAGTCGCCGCAAGGCGACGGGGGCAGCGCCCCCAAACCACCGACGCAATACCGACAGAATACCGACGCGATACCGACGCGCAAAATGAAAGGACTCTGACCCATGGCCTCCTATGACGTGATCATCATCGGCGCCGGCCCCGGCGGCTATGTCTGCGCCATCCGCTGCGCGCAACTCGGCCTGAAAACCGCCGTGGTCGAGGGCCGCGAGACGCTGGGCGGCACCTGCCTCAACGTCGGCTGCATCCCCTCCAAGGCGCTGCTGCACGCCACCCATCAACTCCATGAAGCGGAACACAATTTCGCCAAGATGGGCCTCAAGGGCAAGTCGCCCTCGGTCGACTGGAAACAGATGCAGGCGTACAAGGACGACGTCATCGGCCAGAATACCAAGGGCATCGAATTCCTGTTCAAGAAGAACAAGATAGACTGGATCAAGGGCTGGGCCTCGATCCCCGGGGCGGGCAAGGTCAAGGTGGGCGACGAGACCCACGAGGCAAAGAACATCGTCATCGCCTCGGGGTCTGAATCCGCCAACGTCCCCGGCGCCGATGTCACCATCGACGAAAAAATCGTCGTCACCTCCACCGGCGCACTGGAATTGTCCAAGGTTCCCAAGAGCATGGTGGTGATCGGCGGCGGCGTGATCGGGCTCGAGATGGGCTCGGTCTATGCCCGCCTCGGCACACAGGTCACCGTGGTCGAATTCCTCGACGCCATCACCCCGGGCATGGACGGCGAGGTGCAGAAAAACTTCCAGAAGATCTTGAAGAAACAAGGCATTGATTTCGTCATGGGCGCCGCCGTCCACACCGTCGAGACGCTCAAGACCAAGGCCAAGGTGCACTACAAGCTGCGCAAGGACGACAGCGAGCATCAGCTCGACGCCGATGTCGTCCTCGTCGCCACGGGCCGCAAGCCCTATACCGAGGGGCTCGGCCTCGACAGCCTCGGTGTCGAGATGACCAAGCGCGGACAGGTCGCTGTGGGCAAGGATTGGCAGACCAACGTCAAGGGCGTCTACGCCATCGGCGACGCCATCGACGGCCCGATGCTCGCCCACAAGGCCGAGGACGAGGGCATGGCCGTGGCCGAGGTGCTGGCGGGCAAGCACGGCCACGTCAACTACGGCGTAATCCCCGGCGTGATCTACACCCACCCCGAGGTGGCCAACGTGGGCGAGACCGAAGAAACCCTGAAAGATCAAGGGCGTGCCTACAAGGTCGGCAAGTTCTCCTTCATGGGCAACGGCCGCGCCAAGGCCAATTTCGCCGCCGACGGCTTCGTCAAGATCCTCGCCGACAAGGTGACCGACCGCATCCTCGGCGCGCATATCATCGGGCCGATGGCGGGCGATCTCATCCACGAGATCTGCGTCGCGATGGAATTCGGCGCAAGCGCCGAGGACCTCGCCCTCACCTGCCACGCGCACCCCACCTATTCCGAGGCGGTGCGCGAGGCGGCGCTGGCCTGTGGCGACGGTGCGATCCACGCCTGAGCCCCTCCGGCGCGGCCAATGCGTCGCGCCGGTCTCAGCCGGACCTGCCTGATGGGATTGGAGCGGGTGAAGGGAATCGAACCCTCGTCGTCAGCTTGGGAAGCTGCTGCTCTACCATTGAGCTACACCCGCGACGCGCCTTGATTACCCGCAAATGCGCCCGCGCCGCAAGAGCAAAGCGCGCGCTATTCCGGCAGCTCCGCCTCGGGGATCATGGCAAAGAACGCGCCGCCCGACCACAGGCCGAACCACCCGTCTTGGCGGTCCCCGATCTCGACAAGGCGGTAAAAGCTCTTGCGGTCGATCAGCGCGTCGAGACCGGCGCGGACATGGACATAAGGCGACGGCTCGCCGGTCTCCGGGTCGCGCTCCACCCGGATCGGGTGATCCGGCCCGGCGGTGACGTGATCGCCGACGTTGGTCTCGAATCGCAGGTTCTGGCCCTCGCCTTCGCCGTCACGCTCGAAATCGACGGCGACGAAGGGCGCGTCATCGACGGTGATTCCCACTTTCTCGACCGGGGTGACGAGGAAGTACCTGTCGCCGTCCTTGCGCAGGATGGTGGAAAACAGCCGCACAAGCCCGTGGCGGTTGATGGGCGTGCCTTGATAGTACCACGTCCCGTCACGGGCGATCCGCATGTCGAGATCGCCGCAGAAGGGCGGGTTCCACTCATGCACCGGCGGCAGATCCCGGCCGCTGGATTTCGCGGCACGCGCCGAGGCGGCTAGGCTCTCGGCTGACGGGGTTGTGACGCTGCTCGCACTCATTGCTTTTGCCATTTCCAATTGAAACGATACATTCCACATGAAGATATAGGCCCAACCGGAGTTTTGCCATGACCGAAGAGACCGATCTCGTTGCCGGGCTGGAGGCGCTGGAGGAAAAGCTGGCGCGTGCACGGGCCTCGATCACCCGGCGCTTCATCGGGCAGGAGCGCGTCGTCGACCTGTCGCTCTCGGCTCTCCTGTGCGGTGGGCACGGGCTTTTGATCGGCTTGCCGGGGCTGGGCAAGACGCGGCTGGTGGAGACGCTGGGCACAGTGATGGGGCTCGCGACCAACCGGGTGCAGTTCACCCCCGACCTGATGCCCGCCGACATCCTCGGGAGCGAGGTGCTCGAGACCTCGAATGACGGTCGCCGAGCGTTCAAGTTCATCGAGGGGCCGATCTTCTGCCAGCTTCTCATGGCCGACGAGATCAACCGCGCCAGCCCGCGCACCCAATCGGCGCTGTTACAGGCGATGCAGGAGCGGCAGGTGACCGTGGCGGGCGAGACCCGCGCGCTGGACCAGCCCTTCCACGTCCTGGCCACGCAGAACCCGATCGAGCAGGAGGGCACCTATCCGCTGCCCGAGGCGCAGCTCGACCGCTTCCTCGTGCAGATCGAGGTGCCATACCCTGATCGCGACACCGAGCGCGCGATCCTTCTGGCCACCACCGGGGCCGACGAGGAAGAGGCGCATGGCGTGTTTACGCCCGCGGACCTGATCGCCGCGCAGCGGATGCTACGGCGGATGCCGGTGGGCGAGAGCGTGATGGAGATGATCCTCGACCTCGTCCGCGCCGCCCGCCCAGAGGAGCCCGGAGTTTCCGAGGCGGTGCGCGAAAGCGTCGCCTGGGGGCCGGGGCCGCGCGCCGCGCAGGCACTCATGCTGACGGTGCGCGCGCGGGCGATGTTGCAGGGCCGCCTCGCCCCGGATGCGAGCGACGTGGCTGCGATGGCGATGCCGGTGCTGAGCCACCGCATGGCGCTCAACTTCGCGGCACGGGCACGCGGCGACAGCCTCGGTGCTCTGATCTCGACGCTGGTCGAAGACATCACCCGGGTCGAGGCGGCAGCCTGAGATGGCCGATGCCGCCCCGAGCCTGCGCGCCCGCGCCGAGGCGGAAACGGCGCGCCTGCCGCCGCTGCTGGCGCGCGCCGACCGGCTGGCGCGCACGGTGATGATGGGCGAGCACGGTCGCAGGCGGGCGGGCACCGGTGACGATTTCTGGCAATACCGCCCCGTGCAGCCGGGCGACAGCCGCCGCATGATCGACTGGCGCCGCTCGGCACGGTCGGATGCCCAGTTTGTCCGTCAGCGCGAATGGAAACTGGCGCAAAGCGTGATGCTCTGGGTCGATCCCGCCGCCTCGATGCGCTTCGCCTCGCGCAAGGATCTGCCGGAAAAGGCCGACCGCGCGCGGCTTCTGGCGTTGGCGGTGGCGCTGCTCCTTGATCGCGCTGGTGAGCGGGTGGGGATGACCGGCACGGCGCTGCCGCCACGGCGCGGTGCGGCACAGGTCGCGCGGCTGGCCGAGGCGCTCATCGCCGAGAGCGGCGAGGATCACGCAGCGCCCGACATGTCCGGCCTCGTGCCGTATGGGCGCGCGCTGCTGGTCTCGGATTTCCTTGGTGACCCGGAGCCGGTGCGCCACGCGCTGACTGCGGCGGCGGATCGCGGCGTGCGCGGCGTGCTGCTGCAGGTGCTCGACCCTGTGGAAGAGGCGTTTCCCTATCGCGGGCGCACCATTTTCGAGAGCGTCGCCGGCACGCTCACCCATGAGACGCTCAAGGCATCTGATCTGCGCGGGCGCTATCTTGAGCGGCTCGCGGCGCGCAAGGACGAGTTGTCGTCGCTGGCGTCGGCGACCGGCTGGCAATACGGCTGCCACCACACTGACGGCCCCGCGCAGGCAGCGCTCTTGTGGCTGCACAGTGCCATCGCCGAAGGACGGGGAGGGCGCGCATGAGCCTGTTGTCCATCGGTTTCACCACGCCGTGGCTCCTATGGGCGCTGGTGGCGCTGCCGCTGTTATGGATTCTCCTGCGCGCGGTGCCGCCCGCACCGGTGCGGCGGCGCTTCCCCGGTGTGGCGCTACTCCTGGGGTTGCGCGACGAGGACAGCGTGAGCGACCGCACGCCGTGGTGGCTGTTGCTTCTGCGGATGCTGACAGTGGCGGCGGCCATCGTCGGGCTGGCGGGTCCGGTACTCAATCCCCGCGATGCCGGCGGTACGGTAAACACCGCGCCGCTGCTGCTCGTGGTCGAAGACGGCTGGGCCGCCGCACGCGATTGGCCGGCACAACGCGCCGCCATAGAGGCGCAGCTTGCACAGGCCGCGCGTGACGGGCGCACCGCCGCGTTGATGCGGTTGAGCGCGCCTGAGCGCCCGGTTTTTCGCGCCGCTGCCAACCTGCGTAGTCGCCTGCCGGGGCTCGCGCCCGCCCCGTGGAGCGCACGGCCCGAGAGCTATGCCGAGGCAGTGGCGCTGCTGCCCGAGGGCGCGGTAGAGACGCGCTGGTTCTCCGACGGGCTGGACCGCGACGGGCGCGAGGACCTGCTCGCCGCGCTTGAGGCGCGCGGCCCGGTGGTGGTGCACGAAAGCGCGCGCCCTGTTCTGGCGCTGGCCCCGCCCGGCCTAGAGGACGGGATGGTGGCCCTGCGTGCCTTGCGCGCGGGGGCAGAGGGCGCGCGCGACGTTGAGATCGCCGCGCATGGCCGCGACCCGGGCGGCGCCGAGCGGGTGCTGGCGCGCCTGCCTCTGGAGTTTGCGCCCGGGGCCACCGAGGCCACTGGCCGCCTCTCGCTACCGCCCGAGTTGCGCGCGCGGATCGACCGGTTCGAGATCGAGGGCGCGCGCCACGCCGGCGCCGTCAGCCTCGCCGATGATGGGCTGCGGCGGCGCGAAGTGGCGCTGGTCGCGGGCCGCGAGGACCGCGAGGGGCTCGAGCTTCTGTCGCCACTTTATTACCTGCGCAAGGCGCTCGCCCCCAATGCCGACATCCTCGAGGGCGCACTGCTCGATCTCATGCCTGCCAACCCCGACGCTGTCGTGCTGGCCGACGTGGCAACGCTCTCGTCGGCGGAACAGACCGCGCTGGGCGAGTGGGTCGAAGCGGGCGGCGTGCTGGTGCGCTTCGCCGGGCCAAGGCTCGCGGCAAGCGATGTTTCGCGCAGCGAGGAGGCCCCGCTCATGCCGGTGCGCCTGCGCGCGGGCGGGCGCACCGTGGGCGGCGCGATGAGTTGGGGCGCGCCCAAGACACTGGCCCCCTTCCCCGAGAACAGCCCGTTTCGCGGCCTCGAGATCCCCGAGGACGTCAACGTGACCGCACAGGTGCTGGCGCAGCCCGATCCCACCCTTGCCGACCGCGTGATCGCCCAACTGGGCGACGGCACGCCGCTGGTCACGCGCAAGCGGCTCGGTGCGGGGCAGGTGGTGCTGTTTCACGTTACGGCCAACGCCGCGTGGTCGTCGCTGCCGCTGTCGGGACTGTTCGTGCAGATGCTCGACCGGCTCGCGGTGTCCTCGACCCGGGCGGCACCGTCACCGGCAGAGCTTGCCGGGACGATATGGCAGCCGGTGCAGGTGCTCGACGGGTTCGGGCGCTTGCAGGACGCGGGCACGCGGCCCGGCGTGGCGGGCGAGCGTCTTCTTGACGCAGCCCTCGGTCCCGATCTCGTGCCCGGCATCTACGAGGGCCCCGAGCGGCGTGTGGCGCGCAACGTGATCGGGCCCGAGACGCGGATTGCGGCGTCGGAATGGCCCGCCCGCGTGCCCGTCGAGGGGCTGGCGCTCGCGCCCGAGACGCCGCTGGGCGGCTGGCTCCTGTCGGCGGCGCTGGCGCTGATGGTGGCCGATATCCTTGCGGCGCTGGCGCTCTCGGGGCGGCTCTGGCGCGGCGGGGCGGTGGCGTCCGTCCTGGCCGCGCTCGCGCTCGCCGCTGTGTCACCCGGTCCGGCGCATGCACAGGCCAGCGACGACGCGCGCGCTATCGAGGCCACGTCCGAGGTGGTGCTCGCCCACGTTCTCACCGACGATCCGCAGGTGGATGACGCCGCGCGCGCCGGTCTGCGGGGGCTTGGGCGCGTACTCACCTTCCGCACCTCGGTCGAGCCTGCGCCCCCCATCGGCGTCGATCTCGAACGCGACGAGCTTGCCTTCTACCCGATGCTCTACTGGCCGATCACCCCGGATCAGCCGCTGCCGTCGTCCGATGCTTATGCAAGGCTCAACGATTACCTGCGCAATGGCGGGTTGATCCTTTTTGATACGCGCGATGCCGATATCGCGGGCTATGGTGCGTCCTCGCCCAACGGTGCGCGGTTGCAACGGCTGGCCGCCCCGCTCGACATCCCACCGCTGGAGCCGGTGCCCGAGGATCACGTGCTCACCCGCACCTTCTATCTGCTGAGTGATTTTCCCGGCCGTCACAGGGGCCGCGACGTCTGGGTCGAGGCCGCCCCGCCCGATGCCGAACGGGCCGAGGGGATGCCGTTCCGCGATCTCAACGACGGGGTGACGCCGGTGGTGATCGGCGGCAATGACTGGGCCTCGGCCTGGGCCGTGAGCGAGCGGGGTGACCCGCTCTTCCCCGTAGGCCGCGGCTATACCGGCGAACGGCAGCGCGAGATGGCCTATCGCTTCGGCGTCAACCTCGTGATGCACGTGCTCACCGGCAACTACAAATCCGACCAGGTGCACGTGCCCGCGCTGCTGGAAAGGCTGGGACAATGACCGGCACGGTGATCTTTGACCCGCTCGTGCCGCTGTGGCTCGTCGCTGCGCTGGCAGTTGTGACGGGGGCAGTGCTGGTGCTCGCTGCGCGATTCGGGCTGGCGGGCTGGGCGCTCCGTGGGTTGGCCGCGCTGGTGCTGATCGCTGCACTCTCCGGCCCCTCCTACCGGCAGGAAGAGCGCGACCCGCTCAGTGATATCGTCCTGCTGGTCGATGACCGCAGCGCCAGCCAGCGGCTCGCGGACCGCGCGGAAACCACCACCGCCGCCGCCGAGACGCTGGCCGCCCGGATCGAGGCGCGCGACAATACCGAGCTGCGCCGTGTCACCGTCGGCGACGCGCCCGAGAACCGCGGCTCGCTGGTGATGGGCGCGCTTTCCGAGGCGCTGGCAGAGCTGCCTCGCGGTCGGGTCGCCGGGGCGATTCTGCTGTCGGACGGGCAGGTGCACGATCTGGAGGCCGCCCCCGACATGCCTGCACCGTTGCATCTCTTGCACACGGGCCGCGAGGACGACTGGGACCGGCGGCTGCGCATCGACAATGCTCCGGCATTCGCCATCCTCGGCGAGGAGGTGCGCCTGACCCTCACGATCACTGACGAGGGCGCTGCCCCCGAGGGCGTGACCACCGTTCCCGTGGATATCGCCGTCGACGGTGCGGCGCCGCAGCGCTACGACGTCCCGCTGGGGCGCGAGGTGACGCTGCCGCTCACCCTGCCGCATGGCGGGCGCAACGTGCTGCAATTCTCCACACCCGCCGCCGAGGGTGAGCTGACCGACCGCAACAACACTGCGCTGGTGCAGATCAACGGGGTGCGCGACCGGTTGAGCGTTCTGCTCGTCTCGGGGCAGCCGCACGCGGGCACGCGGACATGGCGCAACCTGCTGAAATCCGACAGTTCCGTGGACCTCGTGCATTTCACGATCCTGCGTCCGCCCGAGAAACAGGACGGCGTACCGGTGCGCGAGCTGTCGCTCATCGCCTTTCCCACCCGTGAGCTGTTTCTCGAGAAAGTGGACGAGTTCGACCTCATCATCTTCGACCGTTACCGGCGGCGCGGTATCCTGCCCTCGATCTATCTCGAGAACATCCGCCAGTATGTCGAGCGTGGCGGCGCGGTGTTGCTCGCCGCCGGGCCGGATTTCGCCGGGGCCGAGAGTATCTATCGCGGCCCGTTCGAGGAAATGGTCCCCGCGCGCCCCACCGCGCGCGTAGTCGAGAAGGGCTATCGACCGCGGATCAACGAACTGGGGCAACGGCACCCGGTGACAGCGGGACTCGATGCGGCTTGGGAGGGCGACTGGGGTCGCTGGATGCGCCAGATCGAGGTGGAGCCCGACGCGGATGGCGAGGTGGTGATGACCGGCGCGGATGAGCGCCCGTTGCTGGTGCTCGACCGGGTGGGCGAGGGGCGCGTGGCGCTCTTGGCTTCGGATCATGCCTGGCTGTGGGGGCGCGGTTACGAGGGTGGCGGGCCACAGCTCGACCTGCTGCGGCGGCTGGCGCACTGGATGATGAAGGAGCCCGAGCTCGAGGAAGAAGCGCTGCGCGCCGAGGCGACCGGGCAGACGATGCGGATCACCCGCCGCACGCTATCCGAATCGGTGCCCGACGTGACCATTACGACCCCCTCGGGCGACGAGGTGGTCCGCTCGCTCGAAAAGGTGGCACCGGGCCGGTTCGAGACCGTCTACGAGGGGCCCGAGATCGGGCTCTACCGGCTGGAGAACGGTGACGAGACGGCGGTGATCGGCCTCGGCCCGGCTGCCCCGGTGGAATTCGAGCGAACGCTGGCCACCGGTGATGTGCTCGAGCCCGCCATCGCCCCCACGGGCGGCGGCGTGCGCGCGCTCAAGGACGGGTTGCCGGCGATCCGCGAGGTGCGCGCAGGCCGCCCCGCCGCCGGGCGCGGCTGGATCGGGATCACCCCCCGCGGGGCTTACGAGACGGTGAGCGTGCGGCAGATGGCGCTCCTGCCGCCGTGGCTGGTGTTGTTGCTGACCGCCGGGTTTATCACCGCCGGGTGGCTGCGCGAGGGTAGGCGCTAGAGCGTGTCGCTCAAAAGTGGGAACCGGTTTTGAGCTTCTCGGACACGCGAAATCAATGAGTTGGAGCGGGTTGCGTGAATGCGAATGAACGCGAAACGCTCTAGGCACCGGTAACAGGGCGTTACCTCCTCACGATTCGAGGCATATCCGGGGTTGATGCGCTCCGCGACTCCGTGTGTCATGGCCCGCGTTCGGCGACTCAAGATAGCACCGTCGTCCATGGGTTGGCGCTTGACCTCGGAGAGGCAGCTTCACACGTCGCGTAAAGAAGTCGCATTGGATGCCGTGCTTCATGTAAATGTTACAAAAACGTAGCACTGATGTCACCCGAGACGCCTATCCGACGCGTGGTTGTCCAAACCTAAACCTGACAGCAGGAGCTATCATGTCCTACACCAAACTTTCCGTCTCGGCGCTGGCGCTGGCCGCCATGTCCGCGACCACGGCCGCCGCGCGCGACCAGATCAGCATCGTCGGTTCGTCCACCGTGTTCCCGTACACGCAAGCCGTGGCCGAGCAATTCTCGAATAATACCGGCGCGCCGTCGCCGATCGTGGAATCCACCGGCACCGGCGGCGGGATGCAGATTTTCTGCGAAGGCATCGGCGAAAGCCATCCAGACCTGACCGGCGCCTCGCGCGCGATGAAGGCCTCGGAATGGGCCAAGTGCGAGGAAAACGGCGTGACCGACATCACCGAGGCGATGATCGGCTATGACGGCCTGTCCATCGGCGTGTCGCGCGACAACGATTTTGCATGGGACCTGTCGCTCGAGGAAATCTACCTCGCGCTGGGTGCCGAGGTTCCGGTCGATGGCGAGTGGGTCGATAACCCCTACACCAAGTGGTCGGAAATCAACGCCGACCTGCCCGAGACCGAGATCCTCGTTCTCGGACCGCCGCCGACCTCGGGCACCCGCGACGCCTTCGTCGAGCTGGCGATGCGCGAGGGCTGCAAGGAGACCGATTACGTCGCGAATGGCGACTTCGACAAGAAATGGGTCAAGGAAAACTGCTCGCGCATGCGTACCGACGGCCCCTTCATCGAAGCTGGCGAGAATGACAACCTGATCGTGCAGCGTCTCGAGGCCGACCCGAACGCGATGGGCATCTTCGGCTATTCGTTCCTCTACGAAAACCTCGACAAGCTGAAGGGCGTGAACATCAACGGTGTCGAGCCCACTGCCGACACTATTGGTGACTTCTCCTACCCGATCTCGCGCCCGCTGTTCTTCTACGTCAAGAACGCGCATCGCGGCGTGATCCCGAACTTCCAGGAGTTCGTCGAGGAGTACATGTCCGAGGACGCGATGGCCCCCGGCGGCTATCTTGAGGAGCGCGGCATGGTTACCCTGCCCGACGATCTGCGCGCCAAGACCCAGGACGACGTCATCAACGGTGCCTCCATGGAACCCAAGAGCTGATACGGCTATACTTCTGACCGGGCACGGTACGCCGCGCCTTCCCGACGCCCCCTCTCGCAGTGGCGGGGGCGTCATTACTTGAAACCGCAGGCATTCCCATGACGCTCATCGCCTTTCTGATCCTGTTCGTCGCCGTGGTGATCGGATACGTTCTCAATCTGCGCGCGGCGCGCGCCCTCCGTGCCGGGGGCACGACGATGCATTCGCTCGACGGGTTCCACGGCGGATATGCCGCGCTGTCGGTTCTCATCCCGACCTTCTTTCTCATCGTGCTGTGGCTGCTGTTCCAGGGAACGGTGATCGAGATGCTGCTCAAGGGGGGGCTGCCGTCGGGGCAGCTCGATGGCCTCGGAACCGGCGAAATCCAGTTGATCATGGCCGAGATCCGCTCCATCGCGGGCGGTCGGATCTTCGGTGAGCCCGAGCAATGGAAGCTCGACGCCGCCGAGCGTCTCGTGTCGCTGCGCGTGACCTCGGGGATGCTTCTGGTCGCCGTCACCGCGGCGCTGGCGGCGCTGCTTCTCTCCCGCGCACGTCGCCGTGTGTCCGCCGATTTCCGGGCGCGGCAGGGCACCGAGGGCATGGTGCATGGCCTGATGGTGGCTTGCGCGACGGTGGCGATTTTCGTGACCATCGGCATCGTCGCGTCGCTCCTGTTCGAGACGATCCGTTTCTTCAACATGGTCCCCTTTTGGGATTTCGTGCTCGGCACATCGTGGGAGCCGCAGATACCGCTGCGCGAGGACCAGATCGCGGCAGAAGGCGCCTTTGGCATGTTGCCGGTGTTTCTCGGCACGCTCGTCATCGCCACGGTGGCGATGGTGGTGGCCACGCCCATCGGCCTTCTGTCGGCCATCTACCTGCATGAATTCGCCTCGCACCGGGTGCGTTCGGTGGTCAAACCGGTGCTCGAGATACTCGCCGGCGTGCCGACGGTGGTCTACGGCTTTTTCGCCATTCTCGTAATTGCCCCCGCGATTCGCTCTTTTGGTAGCGATCTGGGCCTGCCTATCGCGCCCAACACCGCGCTGGCGGCGGGCAGTGTCATGGGCATCATGCTGATCCCGTTCATCTCGTCCTTTGCCGACGACGCGTTGGGCGCGGTGCCGCGCAGCCTGCGCGACGGATCGCTCGCAGTCGGCGCCACCTCGGCCGAGACCGTTCTCAAGGTGCTCTTTCCCGCGGCGATCCCGGGCATCGTGGGGGGCATCCTGCTGGCGGTGAGCCGCGCCATCGGCGAGACGATGATCGTCGTGATGGCCGCCGGTCTCATCGCCAAGATGACGATCAACCCGCTTGACAGCGTGACCACCGTCACCGTGCAGATCGTGACCCTTCTGATCGGCGACACCGCGTTCGACAGCCCCAAGACCCTCGCGGCCTTCGCGCTCGGCATGGTGCTGTTCCTGATGACGCTGGTGATCAACGTCGCCGCCCTGCGCATCGTGCGCAAGTACCGTGAAATCTACGACTAGGACCCATGGCCATGACCGACGCGACCACGGACAAGTTCGACTGGACGGCCCCCGCCTTCCAGGCCGGTCTGCGCAAGCGCAAGCGCAGCGAATTGTGGCTCAAATCCCTCGGGCTTGGGGCGATCTCGATCGCCTTCGCGATGCTGCTTTTGCTGATCGGCTCGCTGATATCGACCGGGTATCACGCCTTCACCCAGACCCATCTGGAAATCGAGGTGGAGCTTGATCCCGACCTAATACGCGCGGACGCGCCCGAGCGCGGCAATTACCGCCAGATCCTGACGAACACGATGCAGTCGCTATTCCCTGATGTGCCCGATGATCGCGCGGAGTTGCGCAAGCTGACGAGCATCCTGTCCAACGGCGCGCAGTTCATGATCCGCGACATGGTTGTCGCTGACCCCGGCCTGATCGGCGAGACGGTGAGCGTGACCGTCCCGCTCTCGGACCCCTATGATCAGCTCAACAAGGGGCTGATCGATCCTGACACCCCCGAGGAGAACCGCCGCCTCAAGGATGACGAGATTGCAAATTTCAATCAGCTCGCCGAGGCGGACATGGTCTCCGAGCCATTAAACTGGGGACTGATCACCAACGCCGATTCGCGCTTCCCGGAACTGGCGGGGCTCAAGGGCGCGATCATCGGCTCGGCCTACGCGCTGCTGGTGTGTTTCCTGCTCGCCTTCCCCGTGGGTATTGGCGCGGCGATCTATCTAGAGGAATTCGCACCCAAGAACCGCGTCTCGGATCTCATCGAAATCAACATCAACAACCTCGCTGCGGTGCCGTCGGTGGTATTCGGCCTGCTGGGTCTCGCGGTGTTCATCGGCTGGTTCGGGATGCCGCGCTCGGTGCCCTTCGTGGGCGGACTGACGCTGGCGCTGATGACCCTGCCGACGATCATCATCGCCACCCGCGCAGCCCTCAAGGCCGTGCCCCCCTCGATCCGGGAGGCGGCGCTGGGCGTGGGGGCGTCCAGGCAACAGGTGGTGTTCGGCCATGTGCTGCCGCTCGCCATGCCGGGCATCCTGACCGGCACGATCATCGGGCTGGCACAGGCGCTGGGCGAAACCGCGCCGCTCTTGCTGATCGGAATGAACGCCTTCATCACCTCGGCCCCGGCGACGCCCTTCGATAGCGCGACCGCCTTGCCGACACAGATATTCATCTGGGCCGACAGCCCGGAACGGGGCTTCGTCAGCCGCACCTCGGCCGCGATCCTGGTCTTGCTGACCTTCCTCATCACCATGAACGCCATCGCCATCTTCCTGCGCCATAAATTCGAGCGGAAATGGTAGAAAGGACCGAGAAAAGATGTATGACGTGACAAAATCGGAGCACGACGTGGACCAGGCCGAAACCAAGATATCCGCGAGAGACGTGCAGGTCTATTATGGCGACACGCACGCCATAAAGGATGTCAACGTGGATATCGCGGACAAGACCGTGACCTCGTTCATCGGCCCCTCGGGCTGCGGCAAATCCACCTTCCTGCGCTGCATCAACCGCATGAACGACACGATCGACATCTGCCGCGTGGAAGGCGAGATCAGGATCGACGGGCAGGACATCTACGCGCCCTCCGTCGACCCGGTGCAGTTGCGCGCCAAGGTGGGCATGGTGTTTCAAAAGCCCAACCCGTTCCCCAAGTCGATCTATGACAACGTGGCCTACGGCCCCAAGATCCACGGCATGACCCGCAACAAGGCCGAGCTTGACGAGGTGGTGGAAACCGCCCTGCGCGGCGCGGGACTCTGGGATGAGGTCAAGGACCGGCTCGACACCCCCGGTACCGGGCTATCGGGCGGCCAACAGCAGCGGCTCTGCATCGCGCGTGCCGTGGCCACGCAACCCGAGGTCCTGCTGATGGACGAGCCGTGCTCGGCGCTCGACCCGATCGCGACCGCCCTGATCGAGGACCTGATCGACGGGCTAAAGAAGCAGTTTTCCGTGGTGATCGTCACTCACTCGATGCAGCAGGCGGCGCGTATCAGCCAGAAGACCGCGTTCTTCCACCTCGGCAACCTGGTGGAATATGGCGATACCGACATGATCTTTACCAACCCGCAGGATGAGCGGACGGAGAACTACATCACCGGGCGTACCGGCTGAGGCTTGGCCCCGCGCGACCAATCGCACGGGGCAGGGGCCTCATCCCTGCGCGGCCGTGACGATCAGTTCCACCTTGTACGCGGGCGTGGCGAGCTTTGCCTCTCCACAGGCGCGGGCGGGGGCGTGGCCCTCGGGCACCCAGGCATCCCAAACCGCGTTCATCTCTGCGAAATCGGCCATGTCGGCGAGCCAGATCACGCATTGCAGGATGCGCGTGGCGTCCGATCCGGCCTCGGCCAGAAGTGTCTCGACCTTCTCGAGGCAGGTGCGGGTCTGGTCGGCGACGCTGTCACCCGGGTTGCCGACCTGCCCGGCTAGGTAGATGGTGCCGTTATGGGTGACGATCTGGCTCATGCGTTGGCCGGTGTCGTGGCGGTTGATGTCGCTCATGGAATGTGCCTTTCGGTTGGGTCAGATCAGGCGGTCGGGCGCGAGTGCGGTGCGGGTGGCCGCGTCGATTTCCGGTGTACGACCGGTCAACAGTGCCGCGCTCAATCGCGATAGCGCGGGCGCGGTCTGAACGCCATAGCCACCCTGACCAGCCAGCCAGAAAAAGCCATGTGCGCGTGGATCGAAGCCTGCCACCGGCGTGCGGTCGGGGGCAAAGGTGCGCAGCCCCGCCCAGCTATGTTCCAGCCGCGTGACCTCGTGCGTCACCGCCTGCTCAAAGCGATGCAGCCCTTCGGCGAGCACCATGTCCTCTGGCCAGGCGTCATGTGGGTCCACGGGGTCCTCGTCGGCGGGAGACACCATCAGCTTGCCTGCTTCGGGTTTGGCATACCATGTCTCGGCGATGGAGCCGAAGATCGGCCAGTGCTCGGTGTCATGGCCCTCGGGGGCCGGAATGATTGCGGCGGAGCGGCGATAGGGTTGCAGGCCGAGGCGTGGCAGACCCGCCATCGCGGCCACCTCGTCGGCCCACGCGCCTGCGGCGTTGACGATGGTGGGCGCGGTGAAGGTACCTTGTGTCGTTTCCACGTGCCATAGTCCGGCCTCATGGCGCAGCGCCTGCACCTGCGCGCCGGTGACGATCCGTCCACCGCGCGAACGCAGCATCCGGGCATAGCCTTGCAACAGGAGGTCTACGTCGATTCCGCGCGCGTCGCGCTCGATCATCGCGCCGGCGATGCGTTCGGGGCGCAGGATGGGGACGATCTCGGCTGCCTCCTTGCCGGTTAGCCGCTCTACCCCCACCGCGCCATCGAGATAGGCGTCGAGCACCGGCAGTTCTTCCTCCGAGGCGACCATCAGCTCGCCGCGCGGGCTGAGGATCGGCTTGTCGCTGATCTCGCCCGGCTCTTGGAAAATTGGCTCGGCCACGGCGTTCAAGGCTCTCAGCGTGGCGTTGCCGTAATTGCGGATGAAGATCGCCGCCGAGCGGCCCGTCGCGTGATAGCCGATCTGCGGTTCGCTCTCCAGCACGGTGACGCTGGCCCCCGCGCGGGCGCATTCGGCCGCCGCGCTGATGCCCGCGATGCCGCCGCCGATGACGAGGATATCGGTCATGCCTGCGCCCCCTCGAACCCGGTGAGGGTGGCGGTGAGGTTCTGGCCCAGTTCCTCGCAGAGATAGCCGCCCTCCTGCACGAAGAGCGTGGGCAGCCCCACCTCTGCTATGGCGGCGCCGATGCGGGTGAAGCCGGGGGTGGTGATGGCAAGCCCCTGGAACGGATCGCCCTCGTAGGCGTCGAGGCCAAGCGCCACGACGACGGCATCGGCACCGAAATTGGTGATGCGTTCGAGGGCCCTGTCGAGGGTCTTGAGGTAGTCGTCGTCGCCGGTCTTGCGTGGCAGCGGCAGGTTGAGGTTGTAGCCGGTGCCGCGGCCCTCTCCGCGTTCCTGCGCATGGCCCCAAAAGAACGGGTAAAAGCGTTCGGGATCGGCATGGATCGAGATGGTCAGCACATCGTCGCGGTCGTAGAAGATGCCCTGCGTGCCATTTCCGTGATGCACGTCGACGTCGAGGATGGCGGGGCGCAGGCCAGCCATACGCAACCGTTCGGCGGCGATGGCGGCGTTGTTCAGAAAACAGAACCCCCCCGCCAGATCGCCGAAGGCATGGTGCCCCGGCGGACGGCAGAGGGCATAGGCGGCACGCGTGCCCTGCTCCAGCAGATCGGCCCCGGTCACGGCCACCTGCGCCGACCAATAGGCGGCCTCCCATGTGCCTGCGCCGATGGGACAGGCCGTATCGGCCTGGTGATAGCCTGCCTGCCCCACGGCGGACTTGGGGTAGCCATCGGTGCGCGTGGCGGGGTGGATGTTGGGGATCACCTCGGGCCCGCCGCCGTCGATCCGCTGCCAGCGGGTGTGGATGTTGCGCAGGAAGGTGACATACTCTGGTGTATGCACCGCGGCAACCGGGCCAAGCCCGGCCTCACGAGGCGCAATGAGGTCGCAGCCCGCAGCGCGCGCACCATGCGTCAGCCGCGCAATGCGCTCGGGCTGTTCGGGGCTGGGCTGGATGACGCCGTTGGCCATGAAATGCTTGGGGTCATGCTTCCACTGGCGGTCGTCGAAAATGGCCTTCATCTGCCCTCTCCCTTCAGTCTTTCAAACCCTGCCTGTGACAGGCGCATCTGTGTCACGCTCTCCTGCGGTGCAAAGCCCAGCCGCTCGTAGAACCGGCGCGCGGCGGTGCTGTGGCCATAGACTGCCAGCGTCATCCATTCTGCCTGCCACAGCTTCCCGGCCCGCCGCGCGATCTCGGCCAGAATACTCTGCCCGACCCCCTGTCCGCGCGTCGCCCCATCGACCCACAGGTCCGAGACATAGACCCCCGCCGCCCCCCGCGCCGTGGAAAAGACCGGGCTGTAGAGCGCCGCTCCGACCACGTCACCATCCCAGGCCAGAAGCCCGTAAGCCGCCGGAGTAGTGCCGGTCAGCGCCGCGCGCAAGGCGTCGAGCCCGGCCTCGTGCGTGTCCCCCAGGTCATGGCTCAGCGCACGCAGGGCGCGGTCCAGAAGAACCACGTCCGCCTCCGTCGTGACCGTGCGAAACTCCGTCATCATGACCTAGATCGCGGTCCGGTCCGCGCCCTTGAGCGCAAGCAGGCGGCGCGCGCCGTCGGCATCCACCACCTCGCGCCCCATTGCTTCGACGATGCCGCGCACCTTGGCGACCTGTTCGGCGTTTGACCGCGCCAGCGTGCCGCGCGCAATCGTCAGGCTGTCCTCCAGCCCCACGCGCACATGCCCGCCCATCGCCGCCGCCTGCGCTGCCATCGGCATCTGGTGTCGCCCTGCGGCCAGCACCGAGAACATGTAGTCATCGCCGAACAGCTTGTCCGCAATGCGCACCATGTGCGTGAGGTTCTCCGGGTCCGGCCCCATGCCCCCCAGCACGCCGAACACGAACTGGATGAAGAACGGCGCCTCGATCAGGCCACGATCCGCGAAATGGCGCAGCATGTAAAGATGGCCCAGATCGTAGCATTCGAATTCAAATCGTGCGCCGCGCTCTTGCCCCAGCTCCGTCAGGATGCGGGCGATGTCGCGCGGGGTGTTCTTGAACACAAGGTCGTCGGAGCCTTCGAGGAACGGCTTTTCCCAGTCATGCCGCCAGTCGGTGATGCGCTCGGCCATCGGGTAGAGGGCGAAGTTCATCGTTCCCATGTTGAGCGAGGCCATTTCCGGCGCGGCCTCCTTGGGCGCGGCGAGGCGTTCGTCGAGGCTCATCACCGCGCTGCCCCCGGTGGAGAGGTTGAGCACCGCGTCGCAGCCCTGTTTCAGGCGCGGCAGGAAGGCACGAAAATGCTCCGGATCGGCAGAGGGTCGGCCCGTTTCGGGGTCGCGCGCGTGCAGGTGCAGGATCGCCGCGCCCGCCTCCGCCGCCTCGATGCCCGCCGTTGCGATGTCATCGGCGGTTACCGGCAGATGCGGCGACATCGACGGCGTGTGGATCGAGCCGGTGAGCGCGCAGGTGATGATGATTTCACGCATTGCCCCTCACACGACCCGGTCCAGCGCGGGGCGGATTTCGGTGGTGAACTCCGACAGCGACGCATCCAGCATCTCGGTGATCTCGTCGAGATGCGTCTCGGTCGCGATCATCGGCGGGGCGACGATGATATGGTCGCCCTCCACCCCGTCGCGGGTGCGCCGCGAATAGACGATCAGCCCCTTGTCATAGGCGATCTGCACGAACCGGTTGAAGGCCTGAAGGTGCTTCGGCAGTGGTGCCTTGCTGCCCCGGTCGGCCATGAATTCGAACGCCGTCAGCAGCCCCTTGCCACGCACGTCGCCGATGATGGCATAGCGCTGCATCAGGCCCTCCAGCCGCTCCTTGAGCTTGACCCCCATGCGCGCCGCGTTGCCGACCAGGTCCTGCCGCTCGATCTCGTCGATCACGGCCAGACCGGCGGCGCAGGCCAGCGGGTTACCAGCATAGGTAAAGCCGTGCAAAAATCCGCCCGCATCCAGCACCGCCTCGACCAGCCGCTCGTGTGCGACCATCGCGCCAAGCGGCACGTAACCGGCGGCAAAGCCCTTGGACATGACGATGATGTCCGGCTCCAGATTCCAATGCTCGGAGGCGAGAAACTTGCCGGTGCGCCCCGCCCCGGTCATCACCTCGTCCAGGATCAGCAGCACGCCGTACTTGCGGCAAATCTCCTGCACCCGCTCCATGTAGCCCTTGGGCGGCACCAGCGCCCCGGTCGAGGCGCCACCGATGGGCTCCACCACGAAGGCCAGCACACTCTCGGGGCCTTCCTCCAGTATCTTCGCCTCCAGCATGTCGGCATAATGGTGGCCCGTGGCCTCGTCCTCGGGGTCCAGCCCGTCGAGATAGGCGCGGGGCGCGGGCACCTTCGGCATTGCCTGCATCAGCGGCGTAAAGGGCTCGGTAAGCGGCGCATAAGAGGTGATGGCGAGCGCACCGAGAGTGCAGCCGTGATACGACGGCGCGCGGCTGATGATCTTCCAGCGGCTGCCTTCGCCGGTGGCGAGCGCGTATTGCCGGGCGAGTTTCAGGGCCGATTCCACCGCCTCGGACCCGCCCGAGACGAAGAACACCCGGTTCATGCCGTCCGGGCACAGGGCGGCGGTCTTGGCGGCGAGTTTCTCCGACGCCTCGGTTTCGAAATGCAGGCGGTAGCCGAAGGTGGATTTTTCCATCTGGCGGCGCATCGCTTCGAGCACGTTCTCGTTGGAATGGCCGATATTGCAGACCATCGCGCCCGACGACCCGTCCAGATAACGCTTGCCGTCCACGTCCCACATGTAGACGCCGCGCGCCTGATCGAGCACCGGCTTGCGCTCGCGCCCCTGGTAGAAAAGGTGAGAGGGTTTCACGTTCATTCTCTTATCCCGGCAGCGCTGCGCAATCCTGCGGGCGCAGGTGCAGGTGGACCGAATCGCCCGCGGCGAAGGGGTGTTCGTCGATCATGTTGATGGCTTGCAGTTGTGCCTCGCCCGCACGCACGAAGTAGCGCACCGCCTGCCCCTGGTAATCCACGGTTTCCACGGTGGCAGGGACCGAGACAACGCCCTCGGGCGCCGGGTCGCGGGCCAGAAGCAGCTTTTCAGCGCGCACCACCAGCTTGGCCGCGCCCGTGCCCTTGAGGTTGGGGGCCTTGGCGGCGGGCACCTGCACGCGGCCGAAAGTGGGCTCTTCGAGCATGACGGCGGCGCCGTGATCGGTGCATTTCGCCACCATGATATTGGATGCGCCGAGGAAATTGGCGACGAATTCCGAGGCGGGGGTGTTATACACCTCTTCGGGTTTGCCGACCTGCTCCACGCGCCCCTCGGACATGACCACGATCAGGTCCGACATGGCGAGCGCCTCGGACTGGTCATGGGTGACGAAAACGGTGGTCACGCCGATGCGCTCCTGGATGCGCTTCAACTCCACGCGCATATCCTCGCGCAGGTTGGCATCGAGCGCCGAGAGCGGCTCGTCGAGCAAGAGCACATCCGGCTCGATCACGATGGCGCGGGCCAGCGCGATGCGCTGCTGCTGGCCGCCAGATAGTTCCTTGGGGTAGCGGTCGCCGACATTGGGCAATTGCACCAGTTCCAGCGCCGCCTGCACCTTGGCCGGAATGTCCGCCTTGGGCACGTCACGATACTTGAGGCCAAAGGCCACGTTCTCGGCCACGGTCTTGTGTGGGAACAGCGCGTAGTTCTGAAAGACGAGGCCGAGATTGCGCTTGTGAATCGGCACGTCGTTGACGCGCTTGCCGCCGATCAGGATCTCGCCCTCGGTCGGGTCGAGCAGCCCGGCGATCATGCGCAGGTTGGTCGTCTTGCCACAGCCCGACGGGCCGAGCAGCGTCAGGAAAGCGCCTTCGGGGATTTCCAGCGTGGTGCGATGCACGGCGGTGAAGGTGCCGAAACGCTTGACGATGTCTTGCAGGGTGACGGCGCTCATCGGGGGCTCCTGTCAGGGGATGAGCCGCGCCCCGGCATGGGGCGCGGCGTTGGCTTAATACCCGCGCTGCACGCGGCTGAAGGTCTCGGACCATTCCGCCTCGTTGCCGTTCCAGTAATTCGGATCGGCAAAGGTGAGCGACGCCAGCGTGCCGGTCGGATCATAGGCCGGCAGGGTCGGGATCTTGTCGCCCAGATCGACCTTGGTCCCGTCGAGCGCGGGGGGGTAGTTCTGCCCCTCGGCCACGGCGATGGAGGTCTCGGGTGCGAGCATGAAGTTCAACAACTCCTCGCAGGCCTCGACCGGGCTGCCCTTGAGAACGTGCAGGCATTCCTGCCACGCAAAGCTGCCCGGCGCATCGTAATAGCCGATGTCGTGGCCTTCCTGTTGCAACGCCGCGATACGGCCCGACCAGCCTTCGGTGACGTAGATTTCCTCCTCCGCCAGCAGGCTCATCAGTTCCGCCCCCGACGACCAGTATTTCAGGGCCAGATCGCGGTGGCTGCGGATCGCGTCCCAGACGGCCTCCATATCCTCGATGTTGTTGGGGTCCTGGCCGGTCTGGAGCGCGCCATACCAGATCCGCGTGCGCCATTCGCCCCAGCCGCCGATCTTGCCCTTGTAGGCCTCGTCGATGAGGATGCTGGCACCCTTTTCCTTCATCTCCTCGTCGGAGATATATTTGCGGTTATAGGCCAGACCCGTGGTGCCGTAATCGTAAGGCACCGCCGAGAGGTAATCCGGCGTCACCCCCCGGAACGCGTTGGTCAGCGCGTCCATCACCAGCGACATGTTGGGGATATTGTCGAGGTTCAGCTTTACCGTCAGCCCGAAATTCACGTAGCGGGCATAGTCGAACACGCCCGAGAGGTGCGCGATGTTGTACGTGCCCTCCTGGCTGGACCGGACCTGCGCGAGATACTCGTCGCTGCCCGCAAAGGTGCCGTCCACGACCTTGATGCCGGTGGCCTTGGTATAAGGCTCGAACGCATGTTCGCGGAACGCCTCGGAGACGACACCGCCCCATCCGTCGAATCGGACCTGTTGCACCTCCTGCGCGTGGGCGAACTTGGCGAATGGCGTCTGCACCCCATAGGCAAGCCCCGCCGCGCCGATCAGGCCCAGAAAATTGCGCCGGTCCAGGTCACCGTTGCGGTAGCGTTCGAGAAGTCGTTCATATCTCTTGGTATTGTCCATTGTCATATCTCCTTGTCGAGGGTTGGGGCGGTTCTTAGTTGCCGCCTTTCATGGCGAGTTTGCGGGCCACCGCCGCACCGAGCAGCGGCAGGCCCACGGTCATCACGATCATCACCGTGCCGAGCGCGTTGATTTCCGGGCTGATCGAATTGCGTAGCATCGAGAATATCTGCGTCGGCACCGTCTCCACGCCGCCGGGTTTCCAGAACAGCGTGCCGGTGATGTCGTCGAAACTGATGGTGAAGGCGAAGAGCGCGCCTGCGGCCACGGCGGGCAGCATCAGCGGCAAGGTGACCGAAAAAAACGTCTGCACCGGACTTGCCCCGAGGCTGAGCGCTGCCTCCTCCACATCGCGCTTGATGCTGACCAGCCGCGCCTGCACCACGAGGATCACGAACGGCAGGGTAAAGATCACATGCCCGGCGAGTAGCAGCGCAAAGCTCTTGCCGAGGCCGAGCCAGTTTAGAAACAACAGGAGCGCCACGGCCAGCACCACCTCGGGCACCAAGATGGGAGCGATGAGCAGCGTGGTGATCGTGTTGCGCCCGGGCACGTTGTAGCGCACCAGCGCGAGGCTGGCGAGGATGCCGAGGGTGGTCGAGATCACCGCCGTCATCAGCCCCAGCACGATCGAGGTCTGAAAGGCGCGCATCACCGCATCGTTGTTCCACAATTCCACGAACCAGCGCAGCGACATGCCGGTCATCGGAAAACTGCCGAACTGATTGGCGTTGAAGGACAGAAGCACCACCACCGCCACCGGCAGGAACATGAAGCCATAGACCAGAACGGTCCAGATTCGGATCGCCTGCCAACCCATCAGCCCAGCCCCTTCGCCAATTGCGCCATGCCGAGATAGCGATTGTAGATCGCCACCAGCACGCCCAACACAGCGAGCAGCAGGAGCGACAGCGCAGAGCCGAGCGGCCAGTTGAGCTGCGTGATGATCGCCTCGTACACGAGGTTGGCAAACATCGCATCCGTCGGTCCGCCAAGGATCACCGGCGTGATGTAGGTGCCCGCGCCCAGCACGAAGCACAGCAAACCCCCGGCGGCGAGGCCGGGCAGCGACAGTGGCAGGGTGACTTGGGTAAATGCCTCCCACCGGGTCGCCCCTAGGGAATTGGCGGCATCCTCCAGGTTGGTGTCGATGCCCTCCAGGCTCACATAGACATTGAGCACCATGAAGGGCAGCAGGAAATGCACGAGGCCGAGGATCACCGTCGCCTCGTTATAAAGCATCTGCATCGGCTCATTGATGATCCCGAGCGTCATCAGCAACGTGTTGAGCGCGCCCGAGGTCCCGAGGATGTTGATCCAGCTCATCGTGCGAATGATATAGCTGATCCAGAAGGGCAGCATCAGAAGCAGCAGCAGGATCATTTTGTTGCCGCGTGAACGCGCGATGAAATAGGCCGCCGGATAGCCCATCAGCCCGCAGATCACCGTGGTGATTGCCGCGATCTTGAGCGTGTTGAGCAGGATTTCGCGATAGAACCGGTCCGAGAGCGCCTTTTGCCAGTTGTCGAGGTAGAATCCGACCGTATCCGCGCCCATGGCCGAGCGCAGCCAGAAGGAATAGACCACGATGAACATCAGCGGAATGATCAGCAGGAACAGCACCGCCCCCAGGGCGGGCGAAAGCAATATCCACGGCTGTCTCGCCTCGCGGGCTTCGACCGACATGCGTCTCCCCTTCATGCGCCGCCCGTCCATTGCGGGCTTGCGTCGAGGGTGCAAACCGGCCAATCATTAATCAAATAGATAATAAGAATTGTGACAATAGATGAAAACTATGGAGAGCCGCGACAGCCCCGAACGCATCATGCGCGAGATGGATTGGAACCTCTTGCGTACCTTCGTCGTTCTGGCACAGTCACGCTCCGTCACCGATGCGGCGAACCGGTTGCGCCTGACCCAGCCATCGGTGTCCACTGCATTGAAAAGGTTGGAAAACCGCGTCGAGAAACGGCTCATTCACCGCGCGCCGGGGCGCTTCGAGCTGACCGAGGCAGGCGAGACGCTCTATCGCGAAGCGCTCGATATCCAGGGGGCGATCCTGCGGCTTTCCACGCTGATGCGCGACATGACCGACGAGGTTACCGGTCATGTGCGCGTCTCGCTGGCGTCCCACGTGATTTGCCCGCTTTTTGACCAGGTGCTGGCCGAATTCCACGCCGAGAACCCGCGCGCGACCCTGTCGATCGAGGTGCATTCCTCGGCACAGGCGATCGAGACGGTCTCTGCGCGCGCCTCCTCCTTCGCGATCTGCCTCGTGCACAAGCGCAACCCCAGGCTGGAATACCTGCGCCTCTACCGCGAGTTCTTCGGCCTCTTTTGCGGTCCGCCGCACCCGCTGTTCGGTCGGAGCAACCTCACGCGCGCCGATCTGACGGGGCAGAGTGCCGTCAGCTTCGAAACCGACCGCTTGCAGGACGCGCTGAAACCGGTGACGCTGATGCGTGCGCAGGCTGAACTGGGCGATCAGATCATCGCCACGTCGAGCCATCTGGAGGAAGTGCGGCGCATGATCGTCGCGGGGCTCGGGATCGGCCCCCTGCCACTGCACGTGGCCGCGCGCGACGTGCGCGACGGTCTGCTGTGGCAATTGCCGCCCTACGACCAGACAGCGGCCGTCGATGTGCATGTGGTGTGGAACCCGCAGGCGGTGCTCAACCGCGCCGAACAGGCCCTGCTCGCGGGCCTGCGTGCCCGGATCGAGGCAACCCCGATGGAGCAACGCACCTATCGCTGAGAAACCGCCGCGATCCGCATGGTCATCGTCGCCGGGCTCCCGCAGCCACGACAAGGATCGGAATGGTAGGCCCGGAGGGACTCGAACCCCCAACCAAGGCGTTATGAGCGCCCTGCTCTAACCAATTGAGCTACAGGCCCGACCTGACCGCGCGTCTTGGTAGCAGGTCGCGGGCATTGGTCAAGAGGGCGTTGATGGTCTGGACAGGGCGGGCGGTGCTGCCTAGTCTTCTCTCCATGAGCGATACGACGGGACGACGCTGGCACGACATGGGCGGGCAGGACGCAGGGCCTGTGCCGATGGATGGCCATGATTTCGCGCTTTGGGAAAAGCGCGTGGATGCGCTGATGGTGCTGTGCGGGCAGAAGGGGCTGTTTACAGTCGATGGCCTGCGCCGTGCGCTCGAGGACATGGGCGAGGACGCGTTCGAGAGCATGAGCTACTACGAACGCTGGGTCGCCGCCGTGAACCAGAACCTCGTCGAGGCCGGGGCCTACACGCTGGAGGAACTGGGCGAGCGGATGCAGGAGATCGCGGCGCGCGGGGGCACCTATGGCGAGGCGCAGTCGGATGGTTGAGCGGGTACGCGTCAAGGCGCTCACGCCGCCGGGCCATGTGCGTGCGCCGTGGTACCTGCGCGGCAAGGAGGGGGTGATCGAGCGCCCCCTGGGCCATTTCGCGAACCCCGAGCAACTGGCCTACGGCCTCAAGGCCGATACGAAACCGCTCTACCGCGTGCGCTTTCGCATGGCCGAGATATGGGGCGAGGGGGCCGAGAACCCCGACGACACGCTCGATGCCGAGATCTACGGCCATTGGTTGGAAAAGGTGGATGCCCATGCCCCATGACCATCACGATCATTTCCACCACGAGGGTATGAGCCCCTCGGGCCACCCCTACCGCGCCGACAATGACACCCCGCTCAGCTATTGGCAGCGGATGGAGATCGCGGTGCGCGAGTTGCTGGTTGAAAAGGGCCACCTGACCCCCGCCGAGATCGCGGCACAGATCGAGGCGATGGATGCCCGCAGCCCCGCCAATGGCGCGGCGGTGGTCGCGCGGGCATGGACCGATCCGGCCTTCAAGGCGCAGTTGCTGGAGAATGCCTCGGAGGCGAGCCGCGAGATGGGGTTCGACATAGGCCCGCTTAACCTGATCGCGGTGGAGAACACCGCCGACACGCACAACCTCATCGTCTGCACGCTCTGTTCGTGTTACCCTCGCAACCTGCTCGGCCTGCCGCCCGACTGGTACAAGACCCGCGCCTATCGAAGCCGCGCCGTGCGCGAGCCGCGCACGGTGCTGCGCGAATTCGGCCTCGAGTTGCCCGATCATGTCACCGTGCGCGTCCACGACAGCACCGCCGACATGCGCTACATCGTGCTGCCCGCCCGCCCCGAGGGCACCGAGGGCATGGACGAGGCGCAGCTTGCCGCACTGGTCACGCGCGACTCGATGATCGGCACGGGGCTTCCGCACCGGCCCTGACGGGCTTGTGGTCGGGGGCCGGGCCGCGTATCCCGGCGCCATAGCAGCAAGAGACCGCCTGATGAGCGACGACGACCGTCCCCCCCTTGCCGCCCGTGCCGCGGATACTGCGCTCGGGATGGCGATGTACGCGCCGATCGCGCTGTGCAAGATCCTGCCCTATCGCTGGCGTATCCCGATGATGGGGTGGCTCACCGCGCGGGTGGTGGCACCGCTGGCGGGCTACGGGCGCCGCGTGCGCGAGAACCTCGCCCACGCCGTGCCCGACCTGCCCAAGGCCGAGGTGCGCCGCCTGATGCGCGCGGTGCCCGACAATGCCGGGCGCAACATGGCCGAGCTTTACTCCACCGACGAATTCATCGCGCGCACCCGCCGCTCGTCCGTGATTGGGCCGGGGCTCGAGGCGGTCCGAGCGGCGCAGCGCGAGGGGCGGCCGATCATCTTTGTCACCGGCCATTTCGGAAGCTTCAACGCCGCGCGCATCGCCATGATCGAGCAGGGCTTCTCGATGGGTGTGTTTTACCGCAAGATGCACAACCGCTGGTTCAACCGCCGTTACGTGGCGGCGATGGGCGCGCTCAGCGAGCCGATGTTCGAGCAGGGGCGGCGCGGCATGATGCAAATGGTCAAGCATCTCAAGCGCGGCGGCGTGCTGGCGATCCTGACCGATCTCAACGCCCATGACGGCGTGCCGCTGTCATTCTTCGGCAAGCCCGCGCTGTCGCCGCTGGCCACCGCCGAGCTTGCGCTCAAGTTCGACGCGCCGCTGGTGCCGGTCTGGGGCATCCGCCGCGACAACGGTCTCGATTTCGAGATCGTCGTGGAAGAGCCGGTCCCGATGAGCGATCCCGTCACCATGACGCAGGAGGTCAACGACCGGCTGGAGCGGCAGGTGCGGGCACGGATGGATCAATGGCTGTGGATCCATCGGCGCTGGAAGGACGGTATCGGGCCGTTGGCGGATCGCGGCGAGGCGTATCTCGAGGAACTGCGCCGCAAGGACTGATCTCAGCGCTTGCGGTCGCGACGGCTCGACATCGGCTGAAAGGCCACACCCACATGTGCTTCGCAATAGGGCTTGCCGGTCTGCACGGGCAGGCCGCAGAACCAGAAATCGTCGGTCGCCGGGTCGCCCACGGGCCATTTGCAGGTCCGCTCGGTCAACTCCATAAGCGAGAGCCTCTTGGCCTTCTTCTCGATCTCGCTGACCTTGGCGAGCGCCTCGGGGTCGATCTCGTTGGCAGAAGGCTGCGGCGGCAGCGGCTGGCCTGCCGGGATGATCGCCTTGACCCGGACGCTCGTGGTGACCGGCACGGCGTTCTCTTCGGTGCTCTCGGCGGGGGCGGCGGGCTTGGTGGTCGGCTTCGGCGTGGGCTTGGCCGCCGTTTTCGGTGCCTCGGCCTCTGGCGTCGCGGCAGGCGCGGCGTTCGCCCCCGGGGCCGAGCCGTTGCGATTGGACAACCCCAGCCGGTGCACCTTGCCGATCACGGCATTGCGGGTCACGCCGCCAAGCTCCTTGGCGATCTGGCTGGCAGACTGACCTTCGCCCCACAACCTCTTCAACAGCTCGACGCGCTCATCGCTCCACGACATTCGGGGCTTCCCTTGCATTGAAAGGCGGCACAGGCCCTTTCGGCCCGCCGCCTTGTCATCTTGATCGGCCTCCTATTCTAATCACTCGACGATGAGTTACAAGGCATCGAATCGCAGGCAGCATCGCAGACAGGAGACCACCCATGACCGAGCCCGCATCGTCTGCCTCAATGCCAATGGGCGCGCGGCGTTTCGGGCGGGTCAACTGGCTTGGCCTGATGACGCTGGCGGAGCGCGAGAACCGCCGGTTCCTCGCCGTCTGGACGCAGACCCTTCTCGCGCCGCTCATCACGGCGGGGCTGTTCATGATGATCTTTTCCATCGCCATCGGGCCGCGGCGGGGCGATGTCATGGGGGTGGATTTCACCACCTTCATCGCGCCGGGCATCCTTATGATGACGGTCATTCAGAACGCGTTTGCCAATACCTCGTCGTCGATCGTGATTTCCAAGGTGCAGGGCAATATCGTCGATACGCTGATGCCGCCGCTTTCGGGTGGCGAATTGGTGCTGGGCTATCTGGCCGGGGGCGTCGGGCGCGGTCTGCTGGTGGCGCTGGCGATCGGTGTCGGGCTGTTTCTCGTTCTCGGCATTGCCCCGGCCCATCCGCTGCTCGCGCTGGCCTTTGTCCTGCTGGGGGCCGCGTTCATGAGCGGCGTGGGGATCGTCGCGGGAATTTTCGCTAACAAGTTCGACCAGATGGCGGCGATCACCAATTTTATCGTCACGCCCCTCGCGTTCCTGTCGGGCACCTTCTACTCGGTAGAGGCGCTGCCGCCGGTGCTCTATTCGATCACCCATTTCAACCCGGTCTTCTACCTGATTGACGGGGTGCGCTTCGGCATGATCGGCGTCTCCGACAGCGCGCCCGCGCTTGGTCTCGCGGTGGGGGCGGCGGCGACGCTCGCCGTCTGCCTGCTGGCCTGGCTGATGCTGGCGCGGGGCTACCGGCTCAAGGTCTGATCGCCGGGATCACTTGCAGACGCGGTCGGCGCGCTCGGCATAGGCGGTGTAGGCTTCCCAAAACCGCTGATCGCCCGAGCGCTGCGACTGCCTGATGTCCTGCGCCGATTGAAGATCGCGATAAAATGCCACCGCGCGCCGCTGCTCAAAGCCGTTCAGCGTGTCATTGGCCACGGACTGGATGCACCCGCACAGCGCGACCGAGCGTGCCTTGCGGTCCGAGGCGAGACAGGCATCGGAAATCGGACCAGACGCCATCGGCCTGCCGCCACCGGCACCGCCCGCAAAGCGGCCCGGCCCACCGCAGGCCGCAAGGCCAAGGACAAGCCAGAGAAGAAGAACCGTTTTCATTGCCCGTTGCCTCGTTTCTTGTTGCCGCGTCCATGCCGCATATGCCGGGATTTTTCAATTCACATCCGCCGCGCGGGCTGCGATGGTTTCGGTGGTCGGCCTCAGCAGGAACGCAAGCGCGATGGATTTCACCTTCTCCAACCTGATCTTTCTCGCCTTTCTGGTGATCATCCTGCAACCGTTTCTGACGGGCAGGATGTTCGCGCTGCGGCGCGCACAGGCCATCAGCACAATCCAGAGGCGCCGCAAAACCCGCATCATCACCATGATACACCGGCAGGAGCGGCGCAGCCTGTTCGGGATGAACATGTCGAACACGATCGGGCTCGAGGATGCGCAATCCATCATTTCGGCGATCAAGGCGACACCGCGCGAGATACCGATCGACCTTGTTCTCCACACGCCGGGCGGGTTGGTGCTGGCGGCCATGCAGATCGCCCGCGCGGTCGAGGCGCACCCGGCCAAGGTAACCGTTTTCGTGCCGATCTACGCCATGTCCGGCGGCACGCTCATCGCGCTGGCCGCTGACGAGATCGTCATGGGCGAATTCTCGATGCTCGGCCCGATAGACCCGCAAATCATGGGTGTCTCTGCGGCCTCGATCCTCGCCGCCCGCGACGCCAAGCCGATCGAACACGTCTCGGACCTCGCCCTTGTCCTCGCCGATGTGAGCGAAAAGGCCACCGCACAGGTCAAGCGCGGCGCGATCGAGATCATGACCCCTCGCCTGCCGCAGGACAAGGCCGAGGCGCTGGCCGATACGCTGACCGCGGGGACATGGACGCATGATTACGCGCTCACCCCCGCCGAGGCGACCGCGTTGGGCCTGCCGGTCAATGTCGGGCTGCCGCAGGACATACTCGACCTGATGAAGCTCTACCCCTCCCCGGTGCGGCAATCGGCGGTCGAGTTTCTGCCTTTTGAGCCGCCCGGGCGGCGGATCAGCTGACCCCCTACGTCGGTCGGCGCCTACCCCGCGCGCGCCAGAAGCGCCTCTTCCACCATCCGGTCGGCGATCGCGTTGGGGCTAACCGCCTCGCCGGCAGCCCGAGTGAGGATGTCATCCATACGTGCTCGTATCGCTTCAAGCCTCTCGCTCACCCATGCCGCGCGATCCTCGATATTCAGGATCTCGGCGGCCACGTTGATGATCCCGCCGCCATTGGCCACATAATCGGGCAGGTAGAGGATCCCGCGTGTCAGCAGCCTGTCCGCATCCTGCGGCGTCGAGAGCTGGTTGTTGGCCGCGCCGCAAATCATGCGGGCGCGTATCTCCGGGATCGTTTCCGCGTTCAGCACCCCGCCGATGGCACAGGGCGCAAGGATATCCGCTTCAATGGCGTGGATCGTGTCCGGTGCCACCGTCTGCGCACCAAATTCCCGCGCGGTCGTGGCCACGCGCGCGGCGTCCGTATCCGCCACGCTGAGCCGTGCGCCCGCCTCGTGCAGGATGCGGCACAGGTGCCAGCCGACATGGCCCAGCCCCTGCACCGCCACGTGCCGTCCGCTCAGATCGTCACTGCCCCAGAGCCGCGCCGCGCCCGCGCGCATTGCCGCCGCCACGCCGCGCGCGGTGACCGGCGAGGGATCGCCGCTCGCGTGCCGCCCCTGATCGCGCCCGGCGACATAGCGCGTCTCGCGCGCGATCTCGGCCATGTCGGCCGGGCTCATGCCCATGTCCTCGGCGGTCCAGTACCGCCCCCCGAGCGTGTCGATGGCCCGCCCCATCGCGCGCAGCAGCGCGGGCGTCTTGTCAGCCGCCGGATCGCCCACGATCACCGCCTTGCCGCCCCCGAGCGGAAGCCCGGCGGCAGCATTCTTGTAGCTCATCCCACGCGACAGGTTGAGCACATCCTCAAGCGCCGCGTCGTCGCTGTCGTAGACACGCATCCTGAGGCCGCCCGCCGCCGGGCCAAGCCGCGTGGAATGCAGCGCGATGAACCCGCGCAACCCGGTCTCGGCGTCCTCGACGCGGTAAACCTCTTCGTGCGAAGAAATGGAAAGACGTGTCAGCATGGTGGAATCCTCCTCAGCATGAAGGTAAGAGCGTTCAGACGCGAAAAAACGCCAATTGCGGCTCACAAAACCGCACGTTTTGGAGAACATCACCGGAAAGGGCCGAAATCTTGGTGAAAATGGACAGGATGGACCGCAAGATCGTCGCCGCCCTGCAACGCGAGGGGCGGCGCAAGCTCGCCGAGCTATCGGCGGAGGTGGGGCTTTCGCCCACTCCGCTCGCGCGGCGGATCGCCCGGCTCGAGGCCGAAGGCGTCATCACCGGCTACGGGGCCCGCGTCGATCAGGACAAGCTTGGCCTGCCGCTCAACGCCTTCGTTTTCGTCGAACTCGAGCAGCACAGCCGCGATGCGATCCGCGCCTTCGAGGCCCGGTTGCGGCAGTTCGACGAGGTGCTGGAATGCTACCTTATGACCGGCACCCGCGATGTCCTTATCCGCGTGGTGGCCGCCGATCTGTCGGCGTTCGACCGGTTCCTCGAGGACGGGCTGATGCAGACACCCGGTATCCGCGCCATGCGCACCAGCTTTGCGCTGCGCACCATGATCCGGCGCGAGGCGCTGCCCGAACACTGATGCGGCCCGGCCTCAGAGCAGCGCGCCGATGCGCGTCATCGCCTTCTCGATGGCCTCGATCGAGTTGGCATAGGAAAACCGCAGGAACCCCGCGCCCTCCGCGCCAAAGGACGTGCCGGCGACGGTGGCCACCCCCGCCTCGTCGAGAAACCGGTCCTGCGCCTCGCCCGCGCTCATCCCCGTCCCTTGGATATTGGCAAAGGCATAGAACGCCCCGCCCGGATCGGTACAACGCACCCCCGGCAGCGCATTCAGCCGTGCCACGATCAGCCGCCGCCGCGCGTCGAAGGCGCGCATCATCTCGTCCACCGCGCCCTGCGGCCCGGTCAGCGCGGCGATCCCGGCATGTTGCGCGGCGGCATTGACGCAGGAATGATCGTTGATGCACAGCCGCGTGACATGCTCCACAAGGCTCTCGGGCCAGACCGCATAGCCCAGCCGCCAGCCGGTCATCGCATAGGTCTTGGACCAGCCGTCGAGCATGATGAGCCGGTCGCGGATCTCGGGGTATTGCAAGAGCGAGACATGATCCCGCCCGCCATAAAGCATCCGGCTGTAGATCTCGTCCGACAGCACCGCCACGTGGGGATGATCCGCCAGCCCCGCCACCAGCCTGTCCACCTGCGCGCGCGGCGTGACGCCGCCGGTAGGGTTGGCGGGGCTGTTGAGCATGATAAGCCGTGTGGCGGGCGTGATCCGCGCCAGCACCGCCTCGGCATCGAAAGCAAAACCGTTCTCTTCGGCCAGCGGATAGGGCACGGCGCGCGCACCGCTGTAGTCGATCACCGACTTGTAGATCGGAAAGCCCGGGTCGGGATACATGATCTCGGCGCCCGGCTCGCCGAACATCAGCCCGGCAAAGAACATGGTCGGCTTGCCGCCCGGCACCACCACCACGCAGCCGGGATCGACCTCCGCCCCGTGGCGCGCGTGCAGGTCGGCGGCCACCGCCTCGCGCAGCGCTGGGATACCATTCGCGGGCGTATAGCCGTGATGGCCATCGCGCAACGCCTTGACGCCTGCCTCCACGATATGCGGCGGCGTCGGGAAATCCGGCTGCCCGATCCCGAGATTGACGATATCGTGCCCCTCGGCGGCCAGCGCCTGTGCGCGCGCCAGAACGGTAAAGGCCGATTCGGTCCCGAGCCGCGACAGGCTCTTGGCAAGTATCATCCCGGTCATTCTGATATCTCTCCTGTCATGCCCTCAGCCCCGCCGCAGGATCGTCGAATAATGCAGCAGGCCGTGATTTCCCAGTTGCCGCTCGACCGGGGCCCAGAGCGACGCGAGCGCGATCGCGTCGATCCCCGCCTGCCGCCCGATCTCGGCCAGATTGCGCCGCCCGTCGACGGCGGCGATGAGCGGAGCGGCCCCGCGCGGCAGGTCGGGCCGTGCCTCGACCCCTCCCATGCGCAGCACCGGGCGCTGCCCCTGCGCCACGGCGCGCGCCAGCTCAGTGGCGCGCACGCCCTTGAGATGCGGCACCAGCGCCGGCTTGCCGCCCTTCGCCGGGCCGCGCGCCTCGGCTCCGCGCACGGCATAGCCCACATGGGTCTTGATCGTGCCGGTCAGCTTCTCGGCCAGCGCCATTCGCTCTACAGGACCGAGGTGGCCGGGCGGCTCGGTGATGCGGCCCAGGTCGTATAGCGCGGGCATGGCTAAGCCTGCCAGCGCCCAGCCCGTCTGCTCCAGCATCGCGACCAGCGCCGGCACGTCAAACGCCCTGTCCTGGCTGTGCAAAAGCAGGTCGTAGAACCCCGCATCGCTGTCCTTGTGATCGCCCAGGTTGGGATTGCAGCGGAACGGATGCCCCTCGGGCAGCCCCGCCACCAGCTTGCGCGCCGCCTTCAGCCGCGCCTCGGGCGGTTGCCCTTTGAGGAGCTGTCCAAACGCCTCCTGCAACGGGTAGACGCCCGACCGGCCATAAGGCGCATAGACCATGAACCCCATGCCGCCCCCGGGCGCCAGCGCCGCCAGGAGCGCGCGAAACCCCGCCGCCGGATCGGGCAGGTGATGCAGCACGCCGCAGCAGTCGATATAGTCGAATTCCCCGAGGTCCGCGGCCTCCATCAGGCTGCCGGTCACGAACCGGATACCCTTTAGCCCCCGCACCTGCGCCCGCGCCTCGGCCACCCGGCGCGCGGCGGTCGACAGGTCCAGGTAGGTGATCTCTGCGGCGCGGCCCGCGTCGGCCATCTGTTGCGCCACCTGAATCAGCGCGTCGCCTGTGCCGCCCCCCGCCACCAGCACGCGCAAGGGCCGCGACCAGTCGCGTGCGCCGCCGTAGATGAAATGGTCGATCTCCAGCACATGCGAGGGCGAACCCGTCACCAGCCGCTTGCGCTCGTCTTCGGGGTTGCGCTCAGGGTATGGGTAGGCCTCGTATTGCGCCCTGACCTCGCTCATGCGCGCGCCTTCGTCTTCTTCTTGGCAAAAATACCCAAATCCCGCACCCGCCTCACTCGAAGAGCTTGCGAAGCTCGCGCTTGGCGCGGTCCTCGAGCTTGTCCTTGGCCGCGTCTTCGAGGCTCTGCCCCTCTTCGGGCGTGATGTTGAGCCGCTCCTGCACCTCGCGCTCCAGCCGCTCCTCGGCCTTCTTGCGTTCCTCTTTCAGGTTCATGTCGATGGCCTTTTCCAGGTCGGGCACGATGCGCGGGTTCTCCCACGGGCCGCGGATGCGCACAGGGATCGCCAGCCCCTGCGAGGTCTCGCCCTCAAGCAGGACGGGCGTGAACAGGTAGTCGATATCGCGCGCGCCCAGCCCGATCCTGCCCTCGCCCTCCGCGCGGATGAGCGGCAGGCGCATGACGAGGTCGTCATTGAAGAGATTGCCCTTGTCCATCGTGAAGCTCGCGTTCATCGCATCAAAGATCGTGGTGCCGCCGGTCACGTCGCCCGCGCGCATCAGCCGGTCGAGGTCGATGCCCGAGATCACGCCGCGCCCGGTCTCGAATCGTCCGTCGCCGCTGAGGCTCTTCATGATCGCGTCCACCGAATTGCCGACGCCGAGGAAATTCAGCGTGCCGCCCGCCTTGGTGGAGAACCGCGTGATCCCTGCGGCGTCGGTGAGGAAGCGCTCCATATCGAGCCCCTCGGCCCGCAGCGTGCCCCCTACCGAAAGCCCCGCGCGGTTGTTGACCACGAAATCGCCGGTCACGAGGCCATCATAGCCCCGCACCTCGCGCAGCGCGAACACGGCGCGCGACTGATCGAGCGTCATGAGCGTGCGCGTGCGGCCCAGCTTGAGGTCACCGAGGTCGATGCTGTCGGCGGAGAATGCCATCTCGCCATTTGCCAGCGCCAGTGCGCTGGCGTCGATGGGCTCGGTCGACCAGCCCTGCGCGCCCCCGCCGCCACCGGAGCCGCCCCCCGCCTCGCCGGTCGAGTCGGCCCCGGCCAGGCGCGACAGGTCGAGCGCGCCCGCCGCGATCTGCGCGTTGACGCGGGGCACGTCCCCGGACAGATTGACATCCGCCGCGCCAGTGAGGCTGTTGCCGCCAACCTGTAGGTTCAGCCCGCGAACCGACAGGTTCATGGCGCCGGTCAGCGTCACATCGGCCCCGCCTTTCAGGCTCTGGCCCAACCCTTCGGGCAGGGTGACCCCGGCCATTCCCAGCGCGCCGAGAAAGGCCCCGGAATCGGCGAGGTCGAGATCGAGCCGGCCCTGCACCTGCGGCTGCGTGCCTGCGCGTCCGTCAAACGCCACGCGCCCGCCCGCGGCCTCCACTGTCGCGGCAATGGTGGTCACCGCCCCGTCGATGAACCGGCCCACCTGATCGAGCCGCCCCTCGACCGAGACCGGCTCGCCGCCCCGGGAAAACGAGGCCTCGAAATCCGCCGTTCCGTCATATTCGGGCCAGCGCAGGTCGAGGTCGAGATCGCGCAACTCCTCGACCGTGCCCGCCGCGTGATCGGTGTAGATGAGCCGCGCCCCCGTCACCAGCGCCCGGTCGAGCGTCAGCGCCAGCCGCTCGGAGGTGGCGGGCGCGGCGCTGTCCGTTGCCTGCCCGGAGGGCGCCACGCCCTCCACCCCCAACTTCCAGTTGACGCGCCCGTCGGCGGCGCGCTCGAGCCGGATGACGGGATCAACAGCTTCCAGCCCGGTGATGCGGATATCGCCACCGAAGAGCGCCGCCGGTTTCACCCCGATCTTGAGACTGTCGGCTTGCAGCATCGGCCCCGCATCGGACCAGCCCGCATTGGCGACCTCGACCGCGCCGGTCGCTACGCCGAGCACGGGGTAGAGGCTGATCCGGGTCTCGCCCGACAGCGTCACCTTGCGCCCGGTGGCCTTGGTGATCTGGTCCGCGGCGATCGCGGCGACACGCTCGCCCGGCAGAAAGAACAGCGCGCCGACGAAGACGGCCGCGATCACGACGACCAGACCAATCAGCCGGAATATCCACCGCATGACGCACTCCCTCCGTGTCCTGGATCAACATTAGGGTTGGCGCGCGGGCCGAAGCAACCGCTTTTGCCCTTCCCGCACGCTGACTTGACCGTTATATCGCGCCCCATGTCGCAGAACCCTCCCGATCTTCGCCCCGATCTCGCGCCGCGCGCGCGGGTCACAGAGTCGCCCCGCACCGGCCAGCCCTCTATTGGAATGGTTTCTCTCGGGTGCCCCAAGGCGTTGGTGGACAGCGAGCGCATCCTCACGCGGCTGCGCGCCGAGGGCTATGGCATCTCTGTCGATTACACCGGGGCCGACGCGGTGATCGTCAACACCTGCGGCTTTCTCGACAGCGCCAAGGCCGAGAGCCTCGAAGCCATCGGCGAGGCGCTGGCCGAGAATGGCCGCGTCATCGTCACCGGCTGTCTCGGGGCCGAGCCCGATTATATCACCGGCGCGCATCCCAGGGTTCTGGCGGTGACCGGCCCGCACCAATACGAGCAGGTTCTCGATGCCGTGCACACCGCCGTGCCGCCGAGTCCCGATCCGTTCGTCGACCTGCTGCCCGCCTCGGGCGTCCGCCTGACACCGCGCCATTACAGCTATCTCAAGATTTCCGAGGGCTGTAACCACAAGTGCAAGTTCTGCATCATCCCGGACATGCGCGGGCGTTTGCAGTCGCGCCCCGCCCATGCGGTGATGCGCGAGGCCGAAAAGCTGGTGGAGAACGGGGTCAGGGAACTGCTGGTCATCAGCCAGGACACCTCTGCCTACGGCGTCGATATCAAGCACGCCGAGGCCAACGGTCACCGCGCCCACATCACCGACCTCGCCCGCGACCTCGGATCGCTGGGGGCGTGGGTCCGGCTGCATTACGTTTATCCCTATCCGCATGTGCGCGATCTGATCCCGCTGATGGGGCAGGTGGGGGAAAATGGCGGGCTGGTGCTGCCCTATCTCGACATCCCGTTCCAGCACGCCCATCCCGACACGTTGCGCCGCATGGCGCGGCCCGCGGCGGCGGCGAAGACATTGGACGAGATCGCCGCGTGGCGCGCGATCTGCCCGGACATCGCCCTGCGCTCGACCTTTATCGTGGGCTATCCGGGCGAGACGGAAGGCGAATTCCAGACGTTGCTCGACTGGCTCGACGAGGCACAGCTCGACCGGGTCGGCTGTTTCAAATACGAGAACGTTGCCGGTGCGCGGTCGAACGCGTTGCCCGATCATGTGGCCGAGGAGGTCAAGCAGGACCGCTGGGAGCGGTTCATGGCCCGCGCGCAGGCGATTTCCGAGGCGAAGCTGGCTGCGAAGGTCGGTCAGCGCATGAGCGTGATCGTGGACGATATCGACGAGGACGGCATCGCGACGACCCGCACGATGGCGGATGCGCCCGAGATTGACGGCAATCTCTTCATCGACGAGGGCGCGACGGGGCTGTCGGTGGGCGATATCGTGACCGTCGAGGTGGACGAGGCGGGAGAGTATGATCTGTGGGGTGTCCTGTGTTGAGCGGGCTGGGCCACGCGGGTTGCCAGACCGGCGCAGCGATGGGATGGTCAGGTATGATTTCCATGACCGGTATGGTCCTCTCCGGCAGGTCCGCGCGGTCCGCCGGACAATCGGGCGGGTGTGACGAGCGGTGAAAGTCTTTCTCACGGGCGGTGCAGGCTATATCGGCACGCATGTTCTCAACGAGCTTCTCGGGCGGGGCTGGCAGGCTTGCGTCTTTGACAATTTTAGCAACAGCACGCCTGCGGCGCTCGACCGGGTCCGGGCACTGGCCGGGCGCGATTTCGACGTTGTGGAGGGCGATATCACCGATCACGGCGGGCTGTGCGCGGCGCTGTCTGCCTTTCGCCCCGACGCGGTGATCCATCTCGCCGGGCTAAAGGCGGTGGGGGAATCCGTCCGCGATCCGCTGCTTTACTATCGCAACAACGTATACGGCGCGATGACGCTGTTGCAGGCGATGCAGGACACCGGGGTGGCGCGGATCGTGTTTTCCTCGTCGGCCACGGTTTACGGGATTCCGCTCTACATCCCATATGACGAGGTGCATCCGCTCGCACCGGTCAACCCCTATGGCCGCACCAAGTTCTTCATCGAGGAGATCATCCGCGACTGGATCGCCGCCGGAAACGGACAGTCGGCCGTTCTGTTGCGCTATTTCAACCCGGTCGGTGCGCATGACAGCGGGCGGATCGGGGAAGACCCGACCGGGATCCCCGACAACCTGATGCCGTTCGTCTCGCAGGTGGCGGTGGGGCGGCGATCCGTCCTCGATGTCTTTGGCGACGATTACGAGACCCGCGACGGGACCGGAGAGCGCGATTATATCCATGTCGTCGATCTGGCGCGCGCGCATCTCGACGCGCTGAGCCACGCGGTGGGGCACGAGGGATGCGACGTGTTCAACATCGGCACCGGGCGGGGGGCGACGGTGCTGGAGCTTGTGCACATGTTCGAGCGGGTGACGGGGCGCGAGATACCCTATCGCATCGCGCCGCGCCGCGACGGCGACATCCCGATCATGCGCGCCGACCCGACCCGCGCGCACGAGGTTCTGGGATGGCGGGCAGAGCGCCAATTGGACGAGATGTGCCGCACGGCTTGGAAGTGGCAGTCCGACAACCCCGAGGGCTATCGCTAGCCCCGGCACCGCGGGGGTGCACCGGCCTTGTCGGTTCGGTTGCGCACATGCTAAAGCCCTCTCAACGCCGAAACATTTTCCAGGCTGTGTTCAGGAGGCCCGCCATGCGCAAGCGACTTTTCGGCACCGACGGCGTTCGCGGGCAGGCCAATACGTGGCCGATGACCGCCGACATGGCGCTGCGGCTCGGGGCGGCGGCCGGGCGCTATTTCCGCACCGACAAGCAGGAACACCGCGTGGTGATCGGCAAGGACACGCGGCGCTCGGGCTATATGCTGGAATACGCGCTGACCGCCGGGTTCACCTCGACGGGGATGGACGTGTTCCTGCTCGGTCCGGTGCCGACGCCGGCCATTGGCTATCTCACGCATTCGTTGCGCGCGGATGTCGGTGTGATGATCTCGGCCAGCCACAACCCAGCCTCCGACAATGGCATCAAGCTCTTTGGCCCCGACGGGTTCAAGCTCAGCGACGAGGCCGAGGGCGAGATCGAGCGGTTGCTCGACGAGGGTGTGACCCTGTCGGCCCCCGACAATATCGGCCGGGCGCGGCGCGTGGACGATGCGCGCGGGCGCTACGTGGAATACGCCAAGACCACCTTTCCCCGCCGCCGCCGCCTTGGCGGGCTGCGCATCGTGATCGACTGCGCCAACGGCGCCGCCTACCGTGCCGCCCCCGAGGTGCTGTGGGAGCTGGGCGCCGAGGTGATCCCGCTCGGGGTGAACCCGGACGGCTACAACATCAACCTCAACTGCGGCTCGACCCGCCCCGAGGCCGCCGCGCGCAAGGTGCTGGAGACGCGCGCCGACCTGGGCATCTGCCTCGATGGCGATGCCGATCGCGTGGTGCTCATCGACGAGCAGGGGCGCGTGGCCGACGGCGATCAGTTCATGGCGCTCATCGCCACCCGCTGGGCGCGCGAGGGGCGGCTGGCGGGCGATACGCTGGTGGCCACGGTGATGTCCAATCTCGGGCTGGAGCGGCATCTGGCAGAGCAGGGCATCGCGCTCAAGCGCACGCCCGTGGGCGACCGTAACGTGGTCGAGGCGATGCGGGCGGGCGGGCACAACCTCGGCGGTGAGCAATCCGGCCATATCGTGATGACCGATTACGCCACCACCGGCGACGGGCTGATCGGCGCGTTGCAGTTCCTCGCCGCGATGGTCGAGACCGGGCAGACGGCGAGCACGCTTGCGCAGGTGTTCGAGCCGGTGCCGCAGCGCCTCGTCAATGTGCGCTTTGCCGAGGGCAAGACCCCGCTCAAAACCGACCGCGTGCAGACCGCGATGGCCGAGGCCGAGCGCGAGCTGGGCGGCGACGGGCGCCTCCTGATCCGGGAATCGGGAACCGAACCGCTCATCCGCGTGATGGCCGAGGCGGTGGACGCGCGCGTGCTCGACAGGGTGATGACCCGGCTCGTGGGCGCGGTGGAAGAGGCAAGCTGAGCGGCGGGAGCGGCGGCCGGTTCCGGCTTGGAGCCGTCGTTCGCATTAGCCGCGCATCGACGGGCCGCGGCGCGGCGATCCCACGGTGGTTCTGCCGCGCTTTATGGCAGCCAAATCCGAGAAAGGCCCGAGCGGCGCGCAGGTTGCAGCCGTATCGCCGTGCCGTGGGTGCGGCCCGGCGATGCGCGGCGGCGTGCAAGCACGCCTTGATTCCGCGCATTGGCACCAAGCTGTGAAGGTCCGCAACAGGCCAGACCCTACTCCCTCACAGGAGCGCCTCCTGCGCGGCACATCGCCTTGAGCGCGGTGGCGTGGTCGGGGTCGGCGGCGAGGCTGTCGGCGACCAGCCCCCGCGCGCTCTCCATCAGGTCGCCGCGCGGCACGACCCGGTCAAAGAGGCCCCAGGCCAGCGCCTCGTCAGTCCCGATCTTCGCGCCCGCCAGCAGGATCATCTTTGCCCGCGCCGGACCTACCAGGGCGGCGAGCCGTGCCGGGTCGCTGGGTTGCGGGCGAAAGCCGAGCCGCATCACCGGGTAGAACGCGCCTGCGCCCTCGACCGCGATGCGCAGGTCGCAGGCCAGAACCATCCCCAACGCGCCGCCCGCAACGGTCCCGTTCAGCGCCGCGACCGTGAGGTTCGGGAGCGTGGCGAGCGCACCCGAGAGCCGTTCCCACTGAGCGCTCGTCGCGAGGCCTGCGCGCGCGGCTTCGAGGTCGGCGCCGGCGGAAAACACCTTGCCCGACCCGGTCAGGATCAGTGCCCGGGCCTCGCCGTGGGCGGCCTCTGCAATATCGGCCAGCTCGGCCAGCATTGCCTCGGTCAGCGCGTTTGCCTTGTCGGGGCGGTTGAGGGTGACGGTCCATAGACCGTCCTCGCGCGCCAGCCCGATCATGCGAGGCCCGCCCGGTCGCGGATATCCGGGTCGCGCAGCGAAATCTCCTGCCCGGCGAGATCGCTCGCCTCCGGCCCGCACATCCACAGAAGCGTGCGCGCCGGCCAGTCGGCGGGGATATGCTCGGACCAGTCGAGCGCTGCCACCGCGTTGACGCCGCTTTCCTTGATCTCGCGCTGCATGTCGGTGGCGACCGTGCCGGGCGACAGGCCCATCACCCGCACCCCCGCGCCGCGCGCCTCGAGATCGGCGCTGCGCGTCAGCATCGCCGCCCCGGCCTTGGACGCGCAATAGGCGCTCCAGCCTTCCAGCGCGTTGTGCGCGGCGCCCGAACTGACGGTGATGATCGTGCCCTCGCCGCGATCCATCATCCCCGGAAGCGCCGCGCGCATGCCGTTGAACACGCCCTTGAGGTTGATGTCGATAGCGTGGCCCCAGGCGTCGGGGTCGGCTTCGGCCAGCATCGCGATCGGTGCGATTACACCCGCGTTGTTGATCAGCACATCCAGCCGCCCGAAGGCGGTGTGGCAGGCCTCGACCGCGGCCTCCATTTCCCAGTAGCGGCTGACGTCACAGGGGATGGCGATGGCGCTCGGCCCGATCTCGCCCGCAAGTTTGGCGATGGCGTCACCGTTGCGCGCCACCAACGCCACGTTCGCGCCCGCCTCGGCAAAGACACGCGCCGTCGCCGCTCCGATGCCCTTGCTCGCGCCGGTGATGAGAACGCATTTTCCGGTCATGCTCATGTCAGCCCCCTTGTGGTATTCCGTCGGTTTCTATCCGGCGTGGCCACCGAATTCCAGACGGATCGTCACTTGACCCGGGGTGTGGCAGGGCCGACATTGTTTCAGACCGTTCCGATAAAAAGGATTTGACGATGCCTCCTTGTCTCCGCGCCGCCCCGTTGCTTGTTCTCGGCCTTTCCGCCGGTCCCGCCTTCGCCGACCTGACGGCCGCGGATGTCTGGCAGAGCTGGCAGGGGCAGCTATCGCAGCTCGGCTACGAGATCACGGGCACGCCGCAGCAGGGCAGCGACGGGATCGTGATCCCCGACCTCGGCCTGACGCAGGAGCTGCCGGATGACGGCGGGCGCGTCGAGATGCGGATGGGCCGGATCGAGATGACCGAAGCAGGCGACGGCACGGTCGAGCTGATCTATCCGCCCACCATGCCGATGGCCGTTGCCGTCACGCCCGCCGATGACGAGCCACTGACAGCCGTACTGACGCTCAGCCATGATGGCCTGTGGATCACCGCCTCCGGCACACCGGAGGAAATCGACTATGCCTATGCCGCGCAGATGATGCGCATCGAGATCGGCGACGTGACGGTCGGCGGCAAAGCTATCGAGACCCTCGCTGGCGGGTTGACGTTCGAGGATCTGGAGGGGAACAGCACAACCCGGTTCAACAAGGATGTGCGCCGCGTCGAGCAGCGCCTTTCCTCCGGCACCGTCGGCTATCGGTTCAAGATTGTCGATGAGAAGACGGGCTCGGCCCTCGATCTCGCGGGCGAAGCCGACAGCATGACCCACGAGTCGCGCATGCACATGCCCGGGACCGGCGATCCGTCGGACATGGTGGCGGCGCTCGAAAACGGGTTCCGCCTGGAAACCGACCTCGCCTTCGGCGCGGGCTCGTCGCAGTTCGAGGTCTCCGAGGACGACGAGACCATGACCGGCTCCTCGCGCAGCGACACGGTCCGGATCAGCGGGGCGTTCTCGGCGGATGGGCTGGTTTACGAGAGCGACGCAAGGGGGCTGGAGGTCACCACAGAGCTCGACATGTTCCCGACGCCGCTGACCTATGCCATCGACCGCGCCTTCGCGCGGTTCCGGCTACCTGTGGCACAGGGCGAGGAATTACAGGATTTCGGCCTGTCGATAGATTTCGCCGGTCTCCGGCTGCCCGATGAGTTGTGGTCCATGATCGACCCGGAGGCCACCCTGCCGCGCGATCCGGCGAATCTCGCGGTGAACCTGACGGGCAAGGCGCGGCTGACGACGAATATCTTTGATGAGGCGGAGATTTCCGCCCTCGAAGAGCGCGGCGAGACCCCCGGCGATCTCGACAGCCTGTCGCTTGAAAAGCTGGCGTTCTCGGTGGCGGGCGCGCGCCTCACCGGTGAGGGCGCGATCACGCTGGACAATGCCGAGGGGCTCGACATGCCGCCGGCGGAGGGGACCGTCGATCTGCGGCTCGAAGGCGGCGAGGGACTGTTGCAGAAGCTGGTGGATATCGGCCTGATCCCCGAGGATCAGGCCATGACCGCGCGGATGATGGCGTCGATGTTCGCCAATGCGGTCGAGGGCGAGGATACGCTGACCTCGCGCATCGAGATCGAGAAGGATGGCACCGTGACGGTGAACGGCCAGCGGATGCGCTGAGCTCTTGCACCGGGGGGCGCGGCGATCTACCTCCCGCGGGACCGTGAGGAGGGACGATGCCGGATACGCTCGATGATCTGACCCATGCGCTCGTCGATGCGGCGCGCAAGGCCGGGGCCGGGGCCGCCGACGCCATCGCCATGCGTGGCCAATCGGTGATCGTGGATATGCGCGGCGGCACGCTGGAACAGGCCGAGCGCGCCGAGGGCGTCGATATCGGCCTGCGCGTGCTGGTGGGCAGGCGGCAGGCCAATGTCTCTGCGTCGGATACCCGGCCCGAGACCATTGCCGCGCTGGCCGAACGGGCCGTGGCGATGGCGCGAGAGGCCCCCGAGGATCCGTTTGCCGGGCTTGCCGACGCAACACAGCTTTCCGTGCGGCGCGATGCAGCCGGGCTCGATCTGTGCGATCCCGGCCCCGCCCCCGCCCCCGATGCGCTCATGCGGATGGCCGAGGAGGCCGAGGCGGCGGCGCTGGGCGTGGCTGGGGTCGCCCAAGTGCAATCGGCCTCGGCCGCGTGGTCGCGCCGCGAGATGCACATCGCGGCGAGCAACGGCTTCTCCGGCGGCTATGCGCGCAGCGATACGAGCCTGTCCTGCGTGGCCATTGCCGGGACCGGCACGGGGATGGAGCGTGACCACGACGCCGACTCTCGCGTGTTTGCCGCCGACCTGCGCGATCCATCCGAGATCGGGCGGCGCGCCGGGGAGCGCGCGGCCGAGCGAACCGGCGCGCGCAGGCCGCGGACGGGCGCCTATCCGGTGATCTTCGACGAGCGGGTGGCGGGCACGCTGATCGGTCACTTGCTGTCGGCGGCCAACGGCGCGGCGGTGGCGCGCGGGTCGTCCTGGCTGCGCGACCGGATCGGCACGCCGGTGCTGCCCGATACGCTCGACCTGCGCGAGGACCCGCACCGCGTCCGCGTGTCCGGCTCGCGGCTCTTCGATGCAGAGGGGCTGCCGACGGCACCGCGTGCGATCGTCGAAGGGGGCGTACTGTGCGGCTACACGCTCGATCTGGCCTCGGCGCGCAAGCTGGGGATGACGCCCACGGGCAACGCGGCGCGCGGGGTGTCCGGTGTACCGTCGCCCGCGACGTGGAACGTCGCACTCACCCAAGGGGAGCAGAGCCGCGCCGACCTGTTGCGCGAGATGGGCACCGGGCTTCTGGTCACCTCGCTTATCGGCGCGACCATCAACCCCAATACCGGCGACTACTCGCGCGGGGCGGCCGGGTTCTGGGTCGAGGGGGGCGGGATTTCGCACCCGGTCAACGAATGCACCATCGCCGGGAGCCTTCCCGAGATGCTGCGCCGGATCACGCCCGCCAACGATGCGCGCCTGCATCTGAGCCGCGTGGTGCCGTCGCTTCTGGTCGAGGGGCTGACGCTTGCCGGCGCATGACCTCGCGCTGCTGATCGAGGCGGCGCGCGAGGCGGGGGCACTGGCGAGCGATCTCGTGACCGGCCCGCTCGACACGATCGACAAGCCCGGCGGTGCCGGTCCGGTGACGGCGGTGGACCTCGCTGTGGATGCCTGCCTCGCCGCGCGCCTGCGCGCCGCGCGTCCCGATTACGGCTGGCTGTCGGAAGAGACAGAGGACGATCCCGCGCGGCTCCGGGCTGATCGGGTGTTCATCGTCGATCCGATCGACGGCACGCGCAGCATGATCGAGGGCAGTGGCCTGTGGGCGCACGCGCTGGCGGTGGTCGAGCGCGGCGTGGTTACCGCCGCCGTGATCTATCTGCCGATGCGCGACAAGCTCTACGCCGCCGCCGCGGGGCAGGGGGCTACGCTCAACGGGATGCCGATCCGCGCGGGCGCGCGCCGCGCCCTGCCGGGGGCCACGTTGCTCGCGGCAAAGCCCGCGCTCGACCCTGCGCATTGGCGGGACGGGCGGGTGCCGCTCTTGCGCCGGGGCTTTCGGCCCTCGCTTGCCTACCGGCTCGCGCTGGTAGCGGAGGGGCGCTATGACGCGATGCTGACACTGCGCCCGACCTGGGAATGGGACGCGGCGGCGGGTGACCTGATCCTGCGCGAAGCCGGGGCAGCGACCTCGGACCGCCGCGGCGGCCCGCTCGTGTTCAACAACCCGGTGCCGCAGGTCAAAGGGCTGGCCGCCGCCAACCATACGCTTCACTCCGGGCTCATCGCTGCGCTCGCGGATTGAACGCGCTTGTCATTTCACCTTGGGCCAAATACTCCGGGGGTGCGGGGGCTGGCCCCCGCGTTTCAGCCACCTTTCGGTCCCGCAATGCCCCGTTCCGACAATCTTACCGGCGCGCTCCTGATGATGGGGTCGATGGCGGCGTTCACCTTCAACGACGCGATGATAAAGTCGCTGTCGGGGCAGATATCGCTGTTTCAGGTGATGTTCCTGCGCGGGGTGCTGACCACGGCGATGGTGGCGGTGATCGCCTGGCGCATGGGGGCGTTGCGCCAGCGCCTGCCGCGCGCCGACCGGTGGCCGGTGTTCTGGCGGATGGTGGGCGAGGTGGGCTCGGCCTATTTCTTTGTCACCGCGCTCTTTCACATGCCGATCGCCAATATCAGCGCGATCATGCAGGCGCTGCCGCTGACCATCACGCTCGCCGCCGCGCTGTTCTTTGGCGAGCCGGTGGGCTGGAAACGAATGTCGGCCATCATCGCGGGGTTCATCGGCGTGATGCTGATCGTGCGTCCGGGTACCGAGGGGTTCACCATCTATTCGGTCTACGGCCTCGCGGCGGTGGCGATGGTCACGCTGCGCGATCTGGCCACGCGCAGGTTGTCGCGCGAAGTGCCCTCGATGCAGGTGACGCTCATCACCTCGGCCTGCATCATGGTGTTCTTCGGCTTGGCGACCGTGCCGCAGGGCTGGGCCCCGGTGGACGGTCGCGCCGCCCTGCTGATCGGTGGGGCGGCGGTGATGATCATCGGCGGATACCTGTTTTCCATCATGGTGATGCGGGTAGGCGAGATATCGTTCGTCGCGCCGTTCCGCTATACGAGCCTCATCTGGGCGCTGATCCTTGGATGGGTGGTGTTCGGCGACTGGCCGCAAACGATCACGCTCGTTGGCGCTGGGATCGTGGTGGCCTCGGGGGTATTCACCCTCTACCGCGAGACGCGGATCAGCCGGCGTGCGCGGGCCTTGCGGAAAAAAGAGCTTTCACTCGGTCCTCGTCCACGTTGAACCGCTCGCGAAAGAGCGCGCGCCGCGCGTCGTCGAGCGGGCTGAGCGCGGGCGGGTGCTGTGCCTCGCCGGTGTCGTTGTCGTCGTGCAGGGCGCGCAGGTACATCTCTGGTCCCGGGTTGATGAGCGTCGGCATCTCGTGGTGCAGCTTGTGATGGCCGTAATTCATCACCGTTTTCGCATCACCGGGGCGGAACAGCACGGCGAGGCCACAGGCCCAGAAATGCGTCTGCACCGCCTCGGCCTCGATACCCTGCTCCGACAGGCGCACCGCATAGCCGCGATTGTATTCGAACGCCACGTTGCGCCATGCCCGCCGCATCCGCCGCGTGTTGCGTTCGAACCAGCGCAGGCTCTGCACGAATCCCACCGACACCGCGTCGTCATCGTCGAGCCGGAACTGGATCGACTCGGTCTCGTCCTCGCCGAGCGCCTGCTTGATGGCGCGGCGCATCGCGTCGCGGTGGCGCATCGGCTCCATCTCCACGATCCGCATCTGCGGCACATCTGCGGCAAGATCGTGCAGGCGCGACCGCCACGGCTCGGGCAGGCTCTCGCCGGTGACCACGAGAAAGGTGAAATCGCCATTGGATTGCGCGGCGATAGAGGGCAGGGTCAGGCTCTCGAAATGCGCGAAACGCAGTGCCATCCGGTCGGGCGCGTAGAGATAGGCCTCGCGTTCGGCCACCGATCCGTGCATCCGCTTGAACCCGCCGAGGGCGGGGTAGGAGAAGCGGCACAATCCGATGACGCGCATGGCGCGGGCCTCGCGGGTGGTCTCGGGTGGCCCAAGTCTTGGCATCCCGGGCCGCTGTTGACAAGCATGGCGACTCTGCCTATACGCCGCTCAATCCACAGGCGCGGGGCGGGTTGCCCTGCCGTCTGTTTCATAACTTGAGTGGTCATGATCCGGGCGAATGCGCCCCGATCCTCTGGAAGCCCGCCGCGTCGCACCGGATGAAAAGGTGCGGATGCGGTGTATGCGTGTTGCGGACGCGCAGCGCGTTTTCGATGAACCGCAGGGGCGTGCCCTTGCAGACACATGTGTTGAGAGACGGGGAAAGAACCGGAATGCCAACGATCCAGCAGCTGATCCGCAAGCCGCGGCAGCCGAAAGTCAGAGCCACGAAATCGCAGCACCTTCAGGGCTGCCCGCAGAAACGCGGCGTGTGCACGCGCGTCTATACGACGACGCCGAAGAAGCCGAACTCGGCCATGCGCAAGGTTGCCAAGGTGCGCCTGACCAACGGCTTCGAGGTTATCAGCTACATTCCCGGCGAAAAGCACAACCTGCAAGAGCACTCGGTCGTCCTGATCCGCGGCGGCCGCGTCAAGGACCTTCCCGGCGTGCGCTACCACATCCTGCGCGGTGTGCTCGACACGCAGGGCGTCAAGGACCGCAAGCAGCGCCGTTCGAAATACGGGGCGAAGCGCCCGAAATAAGGATTTCGGGCGTCCCGGCATCGCGCCGGGGCATCGCCCGCAGAGGAACAAGAGGAAGATAAGATGTCCCGTCGTCACGCCGCCGAAAAGCGCGATATCCTGCCCGACGCCAAGTATGGCGACCGGGTTCTGACCAAGTTCATGAACAACCTGATGGTGGATGGCAAGAAATCCGCCGCGGAAAAGATCGTCTACAACGCGCTCGAGCGTGTCGAGACCAAGATCAAGCGCGCGCCGGTCGAGGTGTTTCACGAGGCGCTCGACAACATCAAGCCGTCGGTCGAGGTTCGCTCTCGTCGCGTCGGCGGGGCCACCTACCAGGTGCCCGTCGAGGTCCGCACCGAGCGTCGCGAGGCGCTGGCGATCCGCTGGCTGATCAACGCGTCGCGTGCCCGCAACGAGAAGACGATGGAAGAGCGTCTGGCGGGCGAATTGCTCGACGCCGTCCAGAGCCGCGGCTCGGCCGTCAAGAAACGCGAAGACACCCACAAGATGGCCGACGCCAACAAGGCGTTCAGCCACTACCGCTGGTAACCCGAGAGGCATTCTCCGATGGCACGCGACTATACGCTGGAATACTACCGCAACTTCGGGATCATGGCCCATATCGATGCAGGCAAGACCACCTGCACCGAGCGGATCCTGTTCTACACCGGCAAGTCCCACAAGCTCGGCGAGGTGCATGATGGCGCCGCGACGATGGACTGGATGGAGCAGGAGCAGGAGCGCGGCATCACGATCACGAGCGCCGCGACCACCACGTTCTGGGAAAAGACCTATACCGGCACCGAGCCGGCCAGCTCGAAGCACCGCCTGAACATCATCGACACCCCCGGTCACGTCGATTTCACCATCGAGGTGGAGCGCTCGCTCGCCGTGCTCGACGGCGCGATCTGCCTGCTTGACGGCAATGCCGGTGTCGAGCCGCAGACCGAGACCGTCTGGCGCCAGGCCGACCGCTACAAGGTGCCGCGGATCGTGTTCGTCAACAAGATGGACAAGATCGGCGCCGACTACATCAACTGCGTCAACATGATCAAGACGCGCACCGGCGCGACGCCGCTGCCCGTGAACCTGCCCATCGGGGCAGAGGACAAGCTCGAGGGTATCATCGACCTCATCACCATGGAGGAATGGACCTGGCGCGGCGAGGATCTCGGTGCAAGCTGGACCCGTCAGCCGGTGCGTGACGAGCTCAAGGACATGGCCGACGAGTGGCGCGCCACGATGATCGAGACCGTGGTCGAGCAGGACGACGACGTGATGGAGGCCTATCTCGAGGGCGAGGAGCCCGATATCGAGACGCTCCGCCGCCTGATCCGCAAGGGCACTCTGGCGCTCGATTTCGTGCCCGTGCTCGGTGGCTCGGCGTTCAAGAACAAGGGCGTGCAGCCGCTGCTGAACGCGGTGGTGGATTTCCTGCCCTCGCCGCTCGACGTGCCGGATTACATGGGCTTCTCGCCCGATGACGAGACCGAGACCCGCAACATCGTCCGCAAGGCCGATGATGCCGAGCCGTTCTCGGCGCTCGCCTTCAAGATCATGAACGACCCGTTCGTGGGCAGCCTGACCTTCACGCGCATCTACTCGGGCACGATGAAGAAGGGCGATGCGATCCTCAATTCGACCAAGGGCAGGAAAGAGCGCGTCGGCCGGATGATGATGATGCACTCCAACGATCGCTCCGAGATCGACGAGGCATTCGCCGGCGACATCATCGCGCTCGCCGGTCTCAAGGAGACCACCACCGGCGACACGCTGTGCGATCCTGCCAAGCCGCTGGTGCTGGAAACCATGACCTTCCCCGACCCGGTGATCGAGATCGCGGTCGAGCCCAAGACCAAGGGCGACCAGGAGAAGATGTCCGCAGGCCTCGCGCGGCTCGCCGCAGAGGACCCGTCCTTCCGCGTCGAGACCGATCTGGAATCGGGCCAGACGATCATGAAGGGTATGGGCGAATTGCACCTCGACATCCTCGTCGACCGGCTCAAGCGCGAGTTCAAGGTCGAGGCGAATATCGGTGCGCCGCAGGTGGCCTATCGCGAGACGATCAGCCACAAGATCGAGCACACCTACACCCACAAGAAACAGTCGGGTGGTTCGGGTCAGTTCGCCGAGGTCAAGCTCGAGATCGCGCCGACCGAGCCGGGCGAGGGCTTCTCCTTCGAGAGCCGGATCGTCGGCGGCGCGGTGCCCAAGGAATATATCCCCGGTGTCGAAAAGGGTATCCGCTCGGTCATGGACAGCGGTCCGCTCGCCGGCTTCCCGGTGATCGACTTCAAGGTCGCGCTGGTGGACGGCAAGTTCCACGATGTGGACAGCTCGGTCATGGCGTTCGAAATCGCCGGCCGCATGGGGATGCGCGAGGGTCTGCGCAAAGCCGGGGCCAAGCTGCTCGAACCGATCATGAAGGTCGAGGTGGTGACGCCGGAGGAATACACCGGTTCGATCATCGGCGATCTCACGTCGCGGCGCGGGCAGGTCTCGGGTCAGGATACCCGCGGCAACGCCATCGCGATCAACGCCAACGTGCCGCTCGCCAACATGTTCGGCTACATCAACACGCTGCGCTCGATGTCCTCGGGGCGCGCCCAGTTCACGATGCAATTCTCGCATTACGATCCGGTGCCGGCGAACATCTCCGAAGAGATCCAGTCGAAATACGCATGAACCCGGGTGGCGGGGTAAACCCCGCCCTACCCAAACCGTAGGGTGGGCAAGGGCCCACCATCCGTAATGAAAAAGGAGCCAAGACGATGGCGAAGGAAAAGTTTGACCGTTCGAAACCGCACGTGAACATCGGCACGATTGGTCACGTTGACCACGGCAAGACGACGCTGACGGCGGCGATCACGAAGTATTTTGGCGATTTCCGGGCCTATG